>CAZGKH010000038.1:0-16778 GCA_964525665.1 uncultured Anaerolineae bacterium
CACTCCTGCTGTTCCCGCCCCCGGTGATAGTCTTCGTAGTAAAACCGACACTCAACCCCCGCTGGATTACGCATATCTCTCACAGCCTACGATGGGCGAAGGCCTCCAACCGAGCCCTCCGCCTCGGTCAGAGACCTCGGCGAGCAACAAGACCTTGGCAATCAACAATTATCCTCTCACAACACCACGACTTCAGCCACGTCTTCCAACTCGACCAGCTTGTCGCCGCGATTGGCCCGCTTCGTCACTGGCACTTCGTCCAGGCGCTGCCGCTTTCCGTCGGCCGAAATCAAGTCCACTGAGCCGCCCATCGGCCCCGCCATTACCGCCGCCACCGGCCCGGTCGCTTTGGTCGGGTTGAGCAACAACACACCCTGGCCGCCTCTGCCCTGCACTGAGAACTCGTCCAGTGGCACCCGCTTGACGTAGCCCTTCTTGCTAACCACGACCACGCCCAGGTCGGCAGCGGGATCACCGACAACCATCCCGCTCAACAACCTATCCCCCCCGCGCACCTTGATGCCCGCCACGCCCTTGGCGGAGCGAGTGGCCTGGGGGTTGACATCGCCTGCAACGAAGCGGTTGGCTCGGCTGGTGCCAAAGAACATGACCTGGGCCTCATCGCCCCCCACGCCAGAGAAAAGCACCCGATCGTCTTCGCCCGCCAGGCCAACCACCGTGGCCCACGAAGCCTCGGCAGTGGACTTGACGTCCTCGGCCTTGATGCGCTTGACCCGGCCTTGGCTAGTGCCCACTACCAGGCAGCTTTTGTCTGACAAGACACCAACGCCGATGACCTGCTCTCCCTTTCCCAGCCCCAACTCCTCAAAGCTGGCCGACCTGGGCAGGCGACCTACCGTCCCCCACCAGGCTCGTCCCCCATCGGAGACCAGCACCACCGTATCTTCCGGCGCAGTCTGCAGTTGCATCCTGTGAGCCTCGACTGCCCGGCTGGTTGTCCCTGGCCTCACGCGGTATCCGAAGCGACTGGCATCGTGACGCTGCACGCCGCGGGTGGTCACGACGACCACCTGCGGCTCTTCGGGCACGGCCAGCTCAGCCTCGGTCACGATGCTGCCACGCGGCCTCTCTTCGGTCAGGATCACTGTTTTGCGAGGCGTGGCGAACTTCTCTTTGATGGCCTGCGTCTCTTCGATCACCACTTCCAGCCGGCGTTTTTCCGACCGCAGCAGTCCCTTGAGGTATTTAATGCGGGCCTGGAGTTCCTTCTCCTCATCGGCCAACCTGCGTCGCTCCAAAGCCGCCAGTCGCCGCAACTGCATCGCCAAGATCGCCTGGGCCTGGAGTTGGCTGAACTTGAACGTTTTGATGAGGTTTCTCTCCGCCGTCTCGCTGGTGCGGCTGCGACGGATGGTGGAAATCACCTCATCAATCACATCCAGCGCCTTCAACAAACCCTGGACGATGTGCAACCGGGCTTCCCGTTTGGCCAGCTCGTAGCGGCTGCGGCGGACGATGACGTTCAGCCGGTGCTCGACAAAGGAGACCAGCATCTCGCGCAGCGAGAGCCTTTGAGGGCGGACGATGGTGTCGCCGTTGACTCGTTCGGAGACCAGGGCCAGGGCGTTGACGCCGAACGTCTCGCGCAACTGGCTGTGATTCAAGACGCTCTCCAGCACCTCTTGGGCGTCGGCCATGCGGCTGACTTCAATGATGACTCGCATGCCCTCGTGGTCCGATTCGTCGCGCAGGTCGGTGACGCCGCTGATCCTGCCCTCTCGCACCTCACGAGCGATACGCTCCAGCACAGTGGACTTCTGCACCGCGTAGGGCAGTTCGGTGACCACGATGTTGACCTTGCCTCCGCCGATGTCTTCCATATCCACCCGCGCCTGGGTGATGATGCGCCCTCGCCCGGTCTCGTAAGCGGCGCGGATGATGTCAACCTTGCCATCGCCCGACGGATCGTCCCGGTAACGATAGAGCACCCCACCGGTTGGGAAATCGGGGCCGGGGATGATCTCCATCAACTCGTCTACGGTGATCTTACCCCGCCTGCGCCAGCGGCCGGCCATATAGACCACCGCGTCGCAGACCTCGCCCAGATTGTGGGGCGGGATGTTGGTGGCCATGCCCACAGCGATACCCGTAGCCCCGTTGACCAGCAGGTTGGGCAGTGCGGCCGGCAGGATGACCGGCTCTTGCAGGCTGCCGTCGAAGTTGTCCACAAACTCCACCGTATCCTGGTCAATATCCTGGAGCACAAAGCCAGCGATTTCCGCCAGCCTTACCTCTGTATATCTCATCGCCGCCGGGCTGTCGCCATCAACACTGCCCCAGTTGCCTTGGCCGTCCATCAGAGGGGCGCGCATGGAGAAATCCTGCCCCATACGTATCATCGCCAGATAGATTGACTGATCACCGTGCGGGTGATATTTTCCCAGGCAATCGCCGACCACGCGGGCCGACTTCTTGTGCGGCCGGCCGTGGTGCAATCCCATATCGTGCATGGAGTACAGGATGCGCCGCTGCACCGGCTTGAGCCCGTCCTCGACGCGGGGCAGTGCCCGATCGGTGATGGTCTCGACGGCGTACTGAAAGTACGCCTGCTCCAGGTCTGCCGTCAGAGAAATCGTCTCAGTCAGCATCTTATGTCACCTCTTCCTCTCCGCCCCCGTTCTCACCGCTCTCTTCCTCACGCCAGCGTTCCAATAGCCAAGTCCGGCGGTTCTGGGCCGACCGGCCCATCAAGGTGCTGATGATCTGGTTGGCGTGATGCACGTCCTCAACCGTCACCCGGCGCAGGCTGTCGTTAAATGGGCCATTATCACCGACCTGGAAGACCGTCTCGCGCAACTGCTCGGGGTTCATCTCCCCCAGACCCTTGTAGCGTTGGATCGTCACGCGATCCTGTCCCCATTTTCCCAGAATGGCGTCGCGCTCTCGATCTGAGTAGGCGTAGCGGGCCTGCTTCCCTTTGCGCAGCAGGTACAGCGGGGCCACAGCTACGTAGAGCCGGCCCGCCTCGACCATCTGGCGCATGTAGCGCCAGAACAGTGTGTAGAGCAGGGTACGGATGTGATCGCCGTCCACGTCGGCATCAACCAGGATACCAACCCCACCGTAGCGCATATCCTCAACGCTGAAATCAGCTCCAACCCCGCCGCCGACCGCCGCGATGACGGCCTTGATCTCGTTGTTGCTCAACAGACGGGTCAGTTTGACCCCTTCCACGTTGAGAGGCTTGCCGCGCAAAGGCAGAATGGCGTGGTAGCGGCGATCTCGGGCCATCTTGCACGAGCCGCCCGCGCTGTCCCCCTCGACGATGTACAGCACCGTCTGCTCGGTCGGCGTGCCCTTGCTCACGTCGGCCAGCTTGCCCGGCAGGCCAGAGTCCGCTGCATCCAGCACGCTGCGTCGGATAACCAGCGAGCGAGCCTTACTGGCCGCCACCCGCGCATGAGCCGCTGCCTGGGCCTGCTGGATGATGGTCCTGCCCAACGCCACCTTTTTGCGTAGCGTCTCCAGCAGTCCTTCGTAGACGATGCTGTGGACGATGCCCTGCACGTGATCGCTAGCCAGGCAGGTCTTGGTCTGGCTGGTAAAATGGGGATCGTGCATTGAGATCTTGAGCACCCCCGTCAGCCCGGCCAGGGTATCGCTGCCCCGGATACTGGCGGCTCCTTTGCTTTTGGTCAGCTTTTTCTCCGAGGCGAACTGGTTAATGGCTTTGGTGATGGCGCTCTTGAAACCGGCTACATGTTTGCCCCCGTCGGAGGTGGGGATGGTATTGACAAAGCTAACGATCTCGCTGTCGTCCACGCTGGTGTGCCACTGGAGCACCACCTCGACGGAGACCTCGCTCTGTTCCCCACTGACCTCGATGGGGACACGATGGATCGGCCTGCGCCCCTCGTTGAGCCACTTGACATACTCGACCAAGCCGCCGTCGTAGCAGAAGCGTTTTTGGCGCTTTTTCTTCTTGCGGCCATCGGTGAACTCGACGGTCACGCCCGGCAGGAGAAAAGCGATGACCTGCAAGCGCCGGGCCATGGCATCAAAATCGAAGTCGGTGGTATCCAAGAATCGGGGGCTGGGCTTGAAGGTTATCGTCGAGCCGGTGCCCAGGTTCTTGTCGGCGTGGGCTTTTATGGCCTTCGCCTCCCCCCTCTGTCCCACCTGGCTCACCATCTCCCCGGTAGCCGGATCGAGAATCTGGACCGGAGTGACGGGCAGGCCGTCTTCGTAGCGCTGAAAGTAGATCACACCGTCGCGCTGCACCCGCACCTCCAGCCACTCGGACAGTGCGTTGGTGGCCTTGACGCCGACACCATGCAGCCCGCCGCTGGTCGAATAGCTGCCTTCTTTGAACTTGCCGCCGGCGTGCAACTCCGTAAAAACCAATTCCAGCGTAGGCCGCTGTTTCTCGGCGTGCATCCCGGTGGGGATACCGCGCCCATCGTCAGTGACGGTGAGGGAGCCGTCGCGGTGGATTTCCACCTCAATGTGGGTGCAGGCTCCGGCCAGGGCCTCGTCCACGGCATTATCTACTAGCTCGTGGGCCAGGTGATGCAGGGCAGCCAGGCCTGTGCCCCCTACATACATACCGGGGCGGCGCTGAATGTTCTCCGGATAGTCCAGTACTTGAATGTCGCTGGTATCATACTCTGTAGGCATAGCCGTCTCCTGAGAGAGAATAGATCCACTCTAATTGTAGCACAAATGTTCTACTTTGTCAACAGGGAGTTCTTGCGCGTTGTCCAGGGCGAACACCCTGGGCATTGAGAAGGAAATCCCCCTGAAACCTACTGTATTATATAGAACACTGACTCGCTTGTCAAACGGGCTTGACGAGAATCACCCTCTGGAGTAAAATAATACGGGAGGGAAGAACCGGTGAGCATCATCACACTGACCACCGATTTCGGGCTGGCGGACGGCTACGTGGGGACGATGAAGGGTGTCATCCTGGGCATTGACCCCACAGCTACTATAGTGGACATCTCCCACGAAATCGCGCCCCAGGATGTGCGGGCAGCAGCTTATACTCTTTACACTACTTACCCTTACTTCCCTCAGGGCACTATCCACTTGGTAGTCGTTGATCCGGGGGTGGGCAGCGAGCGGCGAGCCATAGCCCTGCGGACGCCCCAGGCCACTTTCGTGGCCCCCGACAATGGCGTGCTGAGCTACGTGGTCGCTGACGAGAGAGTAGAAGAGATCGTGCACCTGAACAATTCCCGCTATCGTCTCTCCCCGATGAGCCGCACCTTCCACGGTCGCGACATCTTCGCTCCCGCTGCCGCACACCTGGCGCGAGGTATCCGACTGGCCGAGCTGGGCCAGACCCTGACCGAGATCATCACCTTCCCGCTACCCCAGCGTTGGGCGAAGGTCTCCGACCGAGCCCCAAGCCCCGACGGAACCATCGTCGGCCAAATCATCCATGTTGATCGCTTCGGCAATCTGATCACGAGCATTATGTCGAAAGATTTGGTTGATCACCCCCTGCTAAGAGAGGTCATCATCACGACCAAAGGGCAGAGCATCCGGGGCATTGCCAGCAACTACGCCGAGGGGATGCCGGGGAAGCTGCTGGCCCTCATCGGCAGTTCGGATCATTTGGAGATCGCCGTGTCCGGCGGTAGCGCGTCTCAAACACTGGCAGCGAAGGTAGGGGACGAGGTTCTGCTGAAAGTTGAGGGCCATGAGGACAAGCGATAAGATACTATTGGCGGGCCTGGGCATCATTGACCGCCTGTTTGCCACAGATCTCCTGGAAAGAGAAGTAGCCCGACGCAAGGCCAAGCTCGCCCGCTCCGAGGCGCGGCTGGCTGAAATCAATGAGCAACTGGCCAAGCTTGAGGATCTGTTGGAGGCTGCCAACTTACAGCTTTGCCTGTTATATCTGCGGCAGCGCGAGCTCTTGCTACCCCATCACTGGCTGCACTTCGATACGGCCAACCCTAATGAAGAGCAAGGACTCGACCTCCTGATCAACCATCTGGTCAAGTCCCGGCTGGCGGCCATCGAGATGCAAGAGGCTTCGTCCCGAGGCTCAGCCCAAGGGGTCGAGAAGAAGCACTACATCTACAAGCTTGAGCCCGACTGGGCGGCCGTTAGCGATTACCTGACCCAGCAGGAAGCAGACCTGCAGCCGGAGATAGCCGACTGGCTAAAAGCACTTAAGAAAGGACTCCCAACCTGATGGAAAAATTCGTGATCGAAGGTGGACACCCGCTCAACGGCGTGGTGGTTCCGAGCGGCAACAAGAATGGGGCCCTGGCGCTCCTGGCGGCCACGCTCTTGACCGATCAAAAGGTCGTGCTGGAGAACGTGCCAAGGATCAAAGACGTAAAGACAATGGTGGCCATCATGGCCGATATCGGCGTGGACATTGAATGGAGCGGAGACCACGAAGTGACCGTTCAGGCCAAGGATTTGACCGCCACCCACCTGGACGCTGACCTCTGCCGCGAGATCAGAGCGTCCATGCTCTTGGCGGGGCCTATGCTGGCCCGATGCGGCCACATCTATCTTCCTCTGCCGGGCGGGGATGTCATTGGCCGCCGCCGTGTGGACACCCACCTGGCTGGCTTGCGAGCCCTGGGGGCTGAGATCGAGGTAGACTCTGGATACAAAATGCAGGTTGATAGACTACGAGGCCAGGACATATTCCTCGATGAAGCCAGCGTGACCGGCACGGAGAACATCATCATGGCCGCCTGCTTCGCCGAGGGAACCACTATCGTCCGCAACGCAGCCTGTGAGCCTCACGTCCAGGGCCTGGCCCACTTCCTGAACAGTGTCGGCGCCCAGATCTCCGGCATCGGTTCTAACACCTTGATCATCCAGGGCGTAAAAACGCTCCAAGGGGGTGCTTGCCGGATTGGGCCTGACTATCTAGAGGTAGGTAGCTTCATCGGACTGGCAGCGGTGACGCACGGAGAGCTCCTCATCAAAACAGCCGCGCCTGAACACCTGCGTATGATCAGGCTTATGCTGGGGCGTTTGGGGGTTAGGATAGAGATCCAAGGAGAGGACATTCTTGTGCCAGCCGGCCAGCAATTGAGGGTTGTCCCCGAAGCTCATGGGGCCATTCCCAAGATAGACGACGGCATCTGGCCCGCTTTCCCCACCGACATGATGAGCATCGCCGTGGTGGTAGCCAGTCAAGCCGAGGGCACCATCCTCATCCACGAGAAGATGTACGAGGGCCGGCTGTACTTTGTGGACAAGCTGATCTCCATGGGCGGGCGCATCATCCTCTGCGATCCCTACCGGGCAGTAGTGGTGGGGCCATCCAGGTTGCACGGTGAGCAACTCGAGAGCCCCGACATCCGGGCAGGCATGGCCCTGCTCATCGCCACCCTCTGCGCCGAGGGAGTGAGCGAGATCCGCAACATCGGGCAGATAGACCGGGGGTACGAGCGTATTGAAGAGAAATTGCAGGCTTTGGGGGCTAAAATTGAGAGAGTGAGGGAGTGAGGAATCTCAGGGGAACTCTGAGGAACTCCGGGGAACTCGGAGGGACCAAAGGCAAGTCTCTGAGTTCCCCTGAGTTCCCTCGCTCTCTCTGGTTGCCCGGAAACCAAAAGAAGCGCACTTCAAGTTAACCAAGAAGGAGGAGGGTGATACGATGGCACATCGTGAACTTACCATTCCAGCCCATTTCGACCCGGACACAGTCGGTGAGGTCTGGAAAGCTCCCTATCAGGAACTAGCAGAGGAAGCCGAGAAGTGGGCGAAGAAATACAACATACAGCCCGCGGCCAATGACAGATTCAAAATCTGCCTGGTGGCAGTAGATGTACAAAACACGTTCTGTATTCCCGGCTTTGAGCTGTTCGTCGGCGGACGCTCCGGAACAGGCGCGGTTGACGACAATCGAAGGCTGTGTGAATTCATCTACCGGAATCTGGATGTGATCACCCAAATCGCTCCGACGATGGACACGCACCAGGCGATGCAGATTTTCCACTCTGTGTTCTGGGTCAATGCCAGCGGCGAACATCCGGCGCCTTTCACCCTCATTTCGGAAGAGGATGTAGAAAAAGGCCGGTGGAAGTTTAACCCTGCCCTGGGTTATAGTCTTGAGGTTGATGAGGATTACGCACGGCGCCATCTTCTGAACTATGCCAAGACATTGAGGGGGGGTGGTAAGTACGATCTGACTATTTGGCCCTATCATGTCATGCTGGGAAGCATCGGCCATGCCCTTGTCCCGGCCGTCGAGGAAGCCATCTTCTTCCACAGCATAGCGCGCTATAGTCAGCCGAACTTCCAAGCCAAAGGAGACAATCCGTTCACCGAGCATTACTCGGTCTTAGGTCCAGAGGTGCTGGAAGGGCCAGACGGACAGCCGATTGCCCAGAAAAACCTCCAGTTCATCGAAGAGCTACTGCAATTCGATGCCGTCATCATCGCTGGACAGGCTAAGAGCCACTGTGTGGCCTGGACTATTGACGACCTGCTGCAAGACATCTTTGTTCGTGACAAGAAGTTGGCCGAGAAGGTGTATCTCCTGGAAGATTGCACCTCTCCGGTAGTTGTCCCCGGAGCTATGGACTACACGGATGAAGCGAACGCAGCTTTCCAGAGATTTACAGACGCGGGAATGCACGCTGTTCGCTCAACCGATCCTATCGAGAACTGGCCTGGTATCAGGCTTTGAGAGGAGGAACACACCGATGACCCAGAAGACTGACCATCCGATCCATCTCGCCCTCTCCGAAGACCGGGCCGACGTTTACTTCGCTCGCACCCAGACCATCCTGCAAAAAGAAGGGCTGGATCCGGTGGTGACCATGGAGATCTTCCCTGGCAGGGACGGTATTTTCTGCGGCATCAAGGAGGTTCTGAAACTCCTGACCATCGTCCTGCCCGAGGACGCCAAGGTCTGGACCCTTGACGAGGGCGAGCCCATGAGCGGGCGCGAGATCGTTCTGCGCATCACTGCCCCCTACAGCTCCTTCGGCCTTTACGAGACAGCCATTGTGGGAATCCTGGCCCACGAGAGCGGTTGGGCCACAGCGGCGTGGGAGGTGGTGGAGGCCGCCGAGGGTGCTTCCGTCATCAGCTTCGGAGCTCGCCACGTCCACCCCGATGTGTCGGCCAGGATGGAATACGCGGCTATCGTGGGAGGTTGCGTAACCAGCGCCACCACCGCCGGAGCCAGGCTGGCAGGCAAGGCCCCAGCAGGCACCATCCCCCACGCCATGATCCTCATCTTCGGCGACACGGTAAAGGCCACTGAAGCCTTCGACAGGCAAATGCCGCCGGAGTTCCCCCGCATCGCCCTGGTGGACACTTTCAAGGACGAGGCAGAGGAGAGCCTGCGGGTAGCCGAGGCCCTGGGTGATCGGCTCTGGGGAGTGCGTCTGGATACCCCAGTTGAGCGGGGTCGCGTCACCCCCGACCTAGTAAAGGAGGTGCGGGCCCGCCTCGACCAGGCCGGCTTCCCAAATGTCAAGATCTTCGTCAGCGGAGGCATCACGCCGGAGCGCATTCGGCAGTTCATCGCCGAGGGAGCCCCCGTGGATGGCTACGGGGTCGGGAGCTACATCAGCGGCGCCCGGCCGATTGACTTTACCGGCGACTTAAAGGTGGTGGATGGAAAGCCCTTGGCCAAGCGGGGCCGCATCCCAGGCATCACCCTTAATCCCCGGCTGAAGAAGTTGGAGATTGGAGATTGGAGGTTGGAAGTTGAAAGTTTGACATAGAGCGTCAAAATAGTATAATAGGTGACGGAATCACGATTTTTATCTGAGGAGAGAAGCTAATGCCTAAACGTACATATCAACCCAAGAAAAGACGACGGCAGCGAGTTCACGGCTTTCGGGCCAGGATGAGCACCAAAGGAGGTCGTAGGGTCATCAAGGCCCGCAGGCGTAAGGGGAGAAGGATATTGGCCGTGCAGAAGCACAGGAAGTAGCTAAAAGTTGAAGGTTGAAGAAAAGACACCGTTTGAGAAGCAACAAGCAATTTCAGCGAGTGCGCCGGGAGGGGCGTTCCTGGGCCCATCCCTTGTTAGTTCTGTGCGCCCTACCCAACGACTTAGAGCACAGCCGCTTTGGCTTCTCCGCCAGCCATTGGGTGGGCAACGCTGTGGTTCGTAACCGGGCCAAACGCCTCATGCGGGAGGCGACTAGGCTCCGCCAAGGGGATATCGAAGAAGGTTGGGATCTGGTGTTCATCGCTCGCAATTCCATACGAGGAGTGAGCTTCACGCAAGTAGACCAGGCCGTCCGGCAGTTGTTGAGACGGGCTGGTTTGCTAAGAGCGATCTACAAGGAAATGGAGTAGGATCGGCGATGAGAATCCTCGCTCTGAGCATCATCAAACTCTATCAAAACACCTTTTCCCGTGCACTACCCTCCACCTGTCGTTTCGAGCCCTCCTGCTCACACTACGCTTATGAAGCCATCGAGAAGTACGGCTTCCTGAAGGGTGGCTGGATGGCCCTCAAGCGTATAGGCCGCTGCCACCCTTTTAATCCGGGAGGATATGATCCCGTGCCGTGAAGCAAAGCTACCATCAACCTTATCTGGCGTCAGGCGACGAAAGCAAGCGCACGATTTGCATGATATTGGCAAGTATGCTACAATCAAGGTGTACAATTGTACACCTTAAATTCCACTTGTGAGCGCCAACATGGATATAGTCGTAGATACTTCCACAATTATCGCAGTCATAGCTAATGAACCAGAAAGAGAAGCGCTGATTGGGTTGACAACAGGCGCCAATCTTATTGCCCCGCATTCGGTTCATTGGGAGATTGGCAATGCCTTTTCGGCGATGCTGAAACGTGGGAGGATAAAGGCAGAGCAAGCTATACAAGCGGTCAATCGATATCAGCAAATTCCAATCAGGTTTGTGGATGTGGAGTTAGGAGAGTCGCTCAAGGTAGCTGATATGCTTGGCATCTATGCTTATGATGCGTATCTGATAAGATGTGCTTTGAAGTACAAATCGCCCTTGATATCTTTGGATCAAGAGCTGGTCAATGCAGCCAAAGAGATGAAGGCAAGAGTCATAGAGGTGGTCGAATGATAGTGTACACTTATTCGGAAGCCAGGCAAAAACTTGCATCACTGCTGGAACAGGCAGTTAACGAGGGAGAGGTCAAGATAAAGCGCAAAGACGGGCAGACCTTTGTAATCAAGCCTGAAACGAGGGTAGGATCTCCGTTAGATGTGGAAGGCATAGACTTGGGCATCACTACGGCTGAGATTGTGCAGTTCATCCATGAAGCGAAGAAGGATTTACGCACCGGCGGCTAAAGCGGACTCAGCAGCCACCTGCCAAGAAACAGCCCTGTGATAGCGCGATTGAGAAGTACAGCCTCCTGAAGGGTGGCTGGATGGCCATCAAGCGCATCGGCCGCTGCCACCCTTGGAATCCGGGAGGGTACGATCCTGTGCCGTGAAGCAAGGAGGAAGCGTGCCTCGCATCAGTGCATTCTTCGGCATCGTGATTCGCATGTTCTACAATGATCACTCGCCACCACACTTCCACGCTGAGTATGGCGAACATGAAGCCGTTTACAAAATTGAGACCATCGAAGTTTCAAGAGGTGGACTTCCCCGCCGCGCTCACGCTTTGGTAGTGGAATGGACAACCCTGCATCGCTTTGAGTTGATGGAAAATTGGGACAGAGCGCGACAGGGCCTATCGCTGAGAAGCATTGAACCACTTGACTGAGAAGGGAGGGACCCTCCAATGAGACGCTTAGGGCGCCTGGTACGTGTTCGAGCCGTAGAACCTTTAGAGGGATTTCGAATACTCTTAGAGTTTGAAGACGACACGCAAAAAGAGATTGACCTTGAGCCCTACCTGCACGGCCCCATTTTCGAGCCTATACGGAGTGATCCGGTCGTGTTTCGTTCCATAAAGGTTGAGGGAGGCACAATTGCCTGGGATAACGGAGCGGACATAGACCCGGACGTTCTCTACTACGGTCTGACACCTGCCTGGATGGAAGAACTGGCACTTGCAGAGCAAAAAGCCGCCTAAACCAAAAATGAATTCTTTAGTGATTGAAACACAGACAACTGTTGCACAAGGGGTCACTGTCACCGAAGATGCGCTCATTGTTGACCTGGCCGACGGGCGCACGATTTCTGTTCCTCTGGCATGGTATCCGCGCCTTTTGCATGGCACGCCAGAGGAGCGAAACAAGTGGCGTCTGATTGGTGAAGGGGAAGGCATCCATTGGCCTGACCTCGATGAAGATGTAAGCATTGAGGGCCTGGTACTAGGAAAACCCTCTGGTGAAAGCCAGCGTTCTTTCAAGCAATGGCTGGAGCAACGCCAACAGGTCTTGGAGGAAAAAGCACATCCGCAAACACCTGTCCGCCGACCACGCCGCGCGCGAGTTGCAACGGCAATGTTGCATTCCAAAGAGGGCTGACCGTCCTGCTCACACTACGCATACCAAGCCATTGAGAAATATGGTCTCCTGAAGGGTGGCTGGATGGCCCTCAAGCGCGTCAGCCGCTGCCACCCCCGTAATCCCGGAGGATACGATCCCGTGCCGTAAAGCAAAGCCAAGAGAAATTAGAACTTTAGTTTCCGGTAAATCTGAGTAGACATTGAGCAATCATAAATCAGGAGGTCTAAACTTTGAGAATAATCACAACGGGGCCTAAGGTCGTCCTTTGGCTCTTAATAATCGTCGCCTTGCTAACAGGCTGTCGTGGCGGAGCATCCGCCACCAGTTGGCCTGGGCTGACGGTGGCCGAGGATATCGTGTATGTTGCCGCTGGCGCCAAGGTCTATGCCCTGGAGGCGGAGACGGGGAACCAAAAGTGGGAGTTTCCCGGTGAAGAGAAAAAGGGGCCCTTCTACGCTGCCCCGGCGGTGGAGGAAGGCCTGGTCTTCATCGGCTCCACCGACAATAATCTGTACGCCCTGGACGCGGTCACGGGCAACCAGCGGTGGGTCTTCGCTACCCAAAAGCCCATCATCGCCGGGCCTGCGGTAGCCGGCGATACGATCTACGTGGCCTCCGCTGACTCCAAGGTCTACGCCCTGGAGGCGGCCACAGGAGTCCAGCGCTGGGAGTTCACCGCCGGCAACTGGGTCTGGGCCACACCGCTAGTAGCCGACGGCAAGGTTTACATCGGCTCCATGGATCATAAGATGTACTGCCTCGACGCCGAAAGCGGCCAACAACGGTGGAAGTTCGAGGCCGGTGGCGCGGTGGTCGGGACTCCCACCCTGGACGAAGGACTGCTTTACTTCGGCGCCTATGACAACAAGGTCTACGCCCTGGACGCGGCCAGCGGTCAGAAAAAATGGGACTTCCAAGCGGGCGGCTGGGTATGGAGCCAGCCTCTGGTGGTGAACGGCATCGTCTACGTCGGATCCATGGACAAGAAGGTCTACGCTTTGGACGCCGCCAGCGGCCAGAAGAAATGGGAGTTCGCCTCCGAGGGCGCAGTTGTGGCTGGCATGGCCTCTGCCGATGGGCTGCTCTATGCAGCCTCGGAGGATAAACAGCTCTACGCCCTGGACGCCGCTACTGGGCAGAAGCGGTGGTGGTTTACCGCTAAGACGAGTATCTTCACCCCGCCGGTCCTGGCCGATGGGGTGGTTTACACCTGTTCCCAAGACGGGCGAGTCTACGCTTTGGATGCAGATAACGGTAACCAGCGCTGGGCCTTCCCGCGGACGGAACAGTAAGGGCTCGGTCAGGAGACCCTGTACTGGCCGCCCTGTACTGACCGTACAGGACAGTGTACAGGACAGTGCCTTCGCCCATCCTTACATTGAGGAGGTAGTTTTCGTGTCACAACTGTGGAACCTTCTGCTTCAAGTCATGGTCAATAGCCTGCTCTTTCTGTACAATGTGCTGGGTCACAACTTTGCTCTCAGCATAGCCGTTTTCACCGTGCTGGTGCGGCTACTCACCCTGCCCTTGACCCTACCCGCCCAGCGCTCGGCGAAAGTCCAGCAGGAAATCCAGCCCGAACTCGAAAAACTCCGCAAGAAATACGCCAAGGACAAGGAGAAGCAAACGCAGGAGACGATGAAGCTCTATAAAGAAAAAGGCATCAATCCTGCCATGGGTTGCCTGCCCATGCTTCTTCAGTTGCCCATCATGTTTGCTTTCTATCAATCCATCGTCAAAGCCCTGGCCAACACCCCCTTGCAGATGGTCAGCCTGGGCCAATTCGCCTCAGCCAGTCTCTCGCACCTGGTGCCTCTGGGGAGCCGTTTCCTGTGGTTAGACCTGGGCTACCCCGACCCCACCTATGTCCTGCCAATTCTGGTGGTGGCCACGACCTGGATTCAACAGAAAATGGCCGCCTCACCCAGCACCGATTCCCAGGCTGCCTCGATGACCCAAAGCATGCAAATCACCATGCCCCTGATGTTTGGTTTTATCACCATGTCTCTGGCTTCTGGGCTGGCAGTTTACTTTGTCATATCCAACTTGGTAGGTATCGTCATCCAGTACTTCATCTCAGGCGCTGGCGGCCTTCTGCCCCAGAGAGGCAAGCAGCAAGACAAGAAAGGAAAGTGAACGGGGATGGAAGGAGAAGCAAAGAACATCGAAGTCAGCGCCCCCACAGTCGAAGAAGCCACCACCAAGGGCCTGGCTGAGTTAGGGAAGGCCGAAGACGAAGTAGAGATCGAGGTTCTGGACCCTGGTAGCCGGGGGCTGTTGGGGATCGGAGCCAAGGAAGCTCTGGTTCGCCTCAGCTTTGTTGGGCCGGAGGAGGAGGAAGAAGCCCAGCCCCCTGAGCAAAGTATAGAGAATATAGCCAGGGAAACCTTACACGAATTACTGACCAAAATGCAGGTTAGGGCCAGCGTAAGTCTCAGACCTGAGGAGGAAATGCCTCAAGATGAAGATGCGCCACCATTTATCCTAGATATAGTGGGCGACGACTTGGGGGGCCTAATCGGGCGGCGCGGCCAGACGTTGCAAGCTTTACAATACATCACCCGCCTCATTGTCAGCCGGGAGGTTCAGGGCTGGGTCAACCTGGTCGTTGATGTCGAAAAATACAAATATCGTCGGGAAAAGGCGCTCCGGCAACTGGCCCGGAGGATGGCCGAGCGGGTGACGTTTGGCCGCCAACCAGTAGCTCTGGAGCCCATGCCCCCCAATGAGCGTCGCATCATCCACCTAACCCTACGCGACCACCCCATCGTAACCACTCAGAGCGTAGGAAAAGGCGAACAGCGCAAAGTGACGATTGTGCCCAAAGACTCCGGCACAGGTTAGCCCGGCGGGAGAACGGCGACCATCACGGACGGGACAACGCCCATTCGTCATGAGTCTTCAGCCCCAGCGTTTCGACTGAGCCAGCCCCGAGCCCTTCGACTGTGCTCAGGGCAGGCGTAGCCGAAGAACTCGACGATGGCTCACGACGAAACCCACCCAGGGTGAGCAGGCAGCCTAAGATTCCTGCCTCTTGCGGTGGGTTTCGTTTTAGGGTTTCGATGCCCTGTACTTGATCGCACAGGACAAGTGCTATGAGCAAGATCTACGCCCTGGCCAATCAAAAGGGTGGCGTCGGCAAGACGACCACCACCGTCAACCTGGGGGCCTATCTTGCCTTTAATGGCATGAGGGTACTGTTAATTGATATTGACCCCCAATCCAACACCACCAGCAGCCTGGGCTTCGACAAGAACAACCTACCCCTCTCTATCTACGATGCTATCATCAACAAAATTCCTGTTACGGAAATCATACTGCTGACCGATCACTTCTGCCTGGAATTGGTCCCCTCATCGCCAGCCTTAGCTGGAGCCGAAGTAGAGATGGTTGGCCTCCTGGCTCGCGAGCATCTCCTGCGAAAAGCTATCGCCCCGGTGGTTGAACGCTACGACTATGTCCTGATTGACTGCCCGCCCAGCCTGGGTCTCCTCACTATCAACGCCCTCACCGCAGCCACCGATGGCATAATCATCCCCATTCAATGCGAATACCTGGCTCTGGAAGGTTTGACCCTGCTCACCAACACCATAAACCTGGTGCAGGACAATCTGAACCCTCGCTTGAGAATAAGAGGACTGCTGATGACCATGTACGACACTCGCACCAACCTCTCCAAAGACGTGGTGGAGGAGGTGCGCACGCATTTTGGGGATAAGGTCTTCGACACCATCATCCCACGGAATATCCGCTTGAGTGAGGCCCCGAGCCATGGGAAAACCATCCTCAGCTATGATCCTCAAAGCGCAGGCGGCTTGACCTATCGAGACCTGGCCCAGGAATTGATAATGGGCGACGAGTAGAGCCTGCGATGGGCGAAGGCACTGTCCTGTACGGCCAGTACAGGGTCTCCTGACCGAGCCCTTTCGCCTCGGTCGGGAGACCTTCGGCGATCAAATGAGCATCCTCGCTCTCACCAAATCGGAGGAAACATTATGGCCAAGAAGAGAGGCTTGGGAAAAGGTTTAGGAGCCCTCATTCCAATCAGTGAGACGAGCCCTACCGAGTTGCCTGCTGACGTCATATCACCCAATCCCCTGCAACCTCGTCAGAAGATCGCCCCAGAGGAGCTGGAAGAGCTGGCTGCTTCGATTCGCGAACACGGTCTCATCCAGCCCCTCATCGTCAGTCAGATGCGTCCTGAGCCCTTCGACTCCGATCAGGATAAGCCTGGCGAAGGGGCAGCAGACGCAGAAGCTCCACGTTATCAACTCATTGCTGGTGAGAGACGTCTGGAGGCTGCCAAGTTGGCCGGCTTGAGCCGGGTGGCTGTGATTATCAGGGAGGCGACCCCCCAGGAGATGTTGGAGTTGGCTCTGGTGGAGAATATTCAGCGGGCCGATCTAAACCCCCTGGAGCAGGC
>CAZGKH010000039.1:0-16126 GCA_964525665.1 uncultured Anaerolineae bacterium
CGCCTGCGTGGGCAACGGGGGCAGCGGGGTGCTGATCGGCGGCCCGGACAGTATCGGGGCCGCCAACAACAATACGGTGGGTGGCACCAGCGCCGCGGATCGCAATATCATCACCTGCAATGGCTTCCAGGATCAGACGGCCACTGGATGGGACGGGGTGGCTATTTGGGCCACCAACGGGGCCAACAGCAACGTCGTGCAGGGTAACTACATCGGCACCGACGTCACTGGCGCGATGACGCTGACGGCCGGCACTGATATCTCCGGCACCGTCCACATCGGCAATACCGGGAACGGCGTTCGGATCGCCGGCGGGTCGTCCAACATCGTCAGCGGCACCGTCGGGGTCGCGCCCAGCATCATCTCCGGCAACGAGCTGGCCGGCGTGCGCATCGAGGCTAGCCCGGTGTTCACACGCGAGGCTAACAGCAACGTCGTGCAGGGCAACTACATCGGAACGGACGTCACCGGCACCGGCGACCTGGGTAACCTCGACGTCGGCGTCTACATCATAGGGCTCGCGGACGACGCCGACAGCAACCAAATCGGCGGGACGACGGCTGCCGAGCGCAACCTCATCTCCGGCAATGGCGCAAGTGGCGTGTTCATCCTGGGTGGTCTGGCCGACAACAACGACGTCATGGGCAACTACATCGGCACCGATGTCAACGGCACCGCCGCCATGCCCAACGACAGCGGCGGCATCATGATCATTGATGCGGAGAACAACACGATCGGCGGCACATCTGACGCGGCGCGCAACCTCATCTCCGGTAACACGGGCATCGGTGTCGCGGTGATCAACGGCGCTGATGATGGGGATGCCGACGGTAACGTCATCCAGGGCAATTACATCGGTACCGACGTCAGTGGGACCACGGCGCTGTCCAACACACTGACCGGCGTCGTGATCACGGGCGCAGCGAACAACGACGTCGGCGGCACGGCCGCCGGCGCCCGCAACCTGGTCTCCGGCAACGGTGAGTACGGCGTGATCATTATGGAGTCCGGTGCGACCGGCAACGAAGTGCAGGGTAACTACATCGGCACTGATTTCGACGGCGACGCCGCCATCCCCAACCAGGGCGCAGGCGTTCTGATCACCAACGCGTCGAGCAACACGGTGGGTGGCACGACTGCCGAAGCCCGCAACCTGATCTCAGGCAACGTCCTCCAGGGTGTACGCCTCATCGGCGCCGACGACAACACGGTGCGAAGCAACCTCATCGGCACGCAGGCCGACGGGACGAGCCCGCTGGGCAACGGCTCGCACGGCGTCGTCATCGCGGATAGCGACGACAACGACATCGGTATTGATGGTGTGTTCCCGCAGGACAACACCATCGCCTACAACGGCGGCGATGGGGTGCTCGTCCTCTCCGGAACCGGCAACCAGATCCTGTCGAACTCGATCTTCGATAACGATGAGCTGGGCATTGACCTCGGCGACGACAACGACGTGACGCCCAACGACGAGGACGACCCCGACACGGGGGCCAACAACCTGCAGAACTACCCGGTGCTCACCGCCGCCTCTGTCAATGGGAACACAACCATTGAGGGCGTGCTGAACAGCACAGCCAGTACTCAATTCACCATCCAGTTCTTCGCCAACACGGCGTGCGATCCCTCCGGTTTCGGCGAGGGACGCACGTATCTGGCGACGGACACGCCGACCACCGATGGGGCAGGCGACACGACCACCAGCGCGACGGTCGCCGGCGACTTGACCGGGCAGTTCATCACTGCGACAGCGACCGACCCGTACAGCAACACCTCGGAGTTCTCCAACTGCATTCCGGTCCCTGCAGCACCGGTGCTGACCATCAACAAGGAGGTGCAAGACCTGAATGGTGGAAGTGCAAAACCCGGCGACACGCTACTGTACACCATTAATTACTCAAACACCGGTAATGCGCCGGCCACTGGGGTGACCATCACGGACACCTACAGCATCTCCTGCACCACCATCAGTAACGTCACAACAGACCTCAACTTCACCACCTTCTTCTCCGACACCACCAGGATTCGCTGGCCGGCAACTGGCGGAATACTCCTTGACGCGCAGGCCGGCGGGTCGGTGAGCTACCGCTGCACCTTGCAGACCTCCTTCCCGGCCGGGATCACCGACGTGGAAAACACAGCCACCATCGACTCCGACCAGACCACGCCGCAGGAAGACACGGAGACGGTCCAGGTCACGGTAGCGCCGGTGCTGACCATTGACAAGGAGTGCACGCCGGCCACGGGGAATAGCCCGGGTGACACGGTGCACTGCGTGATCCAGTACGCCAACACCGGCGATGCGTATGCGACTGGTGCCACGATCGTGGACGACTACGACCAGAGCAAGGGGTCGGTGTCAGGCATCACGGGCAGTGCGCACTTTGCGGCTGGCACGAACAATGGTGATACCATCGCCTGGGGGCCGTCAACGATACCGGCGGGCGAGTCGGGGCAGGTGGAGTACGACTACACCCTGGCTGGAGCCGGCACCTTCCCTCATGGCACGACGCCGGTGACGAATACAGCCACCATAGATTCCAATGACACGGGCTCGGTGGCGGATCCCGAGACAGTCTCCGTCACGGCGGCGGCGGTGCTGACCATTGACAAGCAGGGGCAAGACCCCAATGGTGGGCTTGCGGAGCCCGGCGACACCCTGCAGTATACCATCAACTACGCCAACACCGGCGACGCGCTGGCCAACGGGGTGTTCATCACCGATGACTACAGCGACTTGTGCGCCACCATCAGTAACGTTACAACAGACGCCAACTTCCCCACCTTCTCCGACAGCGCCGGAGTCTTGCGCTGGCCGCAGCACCCGAACACCACGACGCTGGCGGCAGGGGCGAGCGGCTCACTGACCTATGACTGCACCTTGCAAGACCCCTTCCCAGCAGGGACCACCCGGGTGACCAACACCGGCACTATTGATTCGGACGAGACCGGTCCGGAGCAAGACACGGAGACGCTCTTCACCGTCTGCTTCGACTTCAATGAGAATGGCGTGGTGGATATAGGTGACATAATGCAAGTGGTCATTCGATGGGGCCTCACCGCCGCCAACCCGGACCCGGATGGCGACCCGGCCACCCCCAACTACGAGGCCAAGTACGACGCCAATGAGGACGGGGTCATCACCGTGGCGGATATCATGATGGTGGCGGCTCAGTGGGGCCAGACTTGCTAGGGAAGGTGATATGTCGTATCATAGCCAACGAAAGGGGTTAAGTCACAGTGAATAAGCGTTCCCCAGATGCCCGCCGACGATCCAGGCTGTCATCGCTCTCCAGTATTGTGCCTATCCTGGTCGTGGCCCTTTTGGTGAGCTTCGTATTCAGCACGATGCGCTTCCCGCCAGCGCTCACCGCGGCCACCTTCCGCCGGACGTTCGGCCAGTATGGCGATGCCGACGACCAGTTCAACCTGCCCGAGGGCGCTGAGACGGCGTCGGTGGTCTCCTATCAGGAAGATTTCGATTTCAGCCGGGGCACGGAGTGGGAGACCTCCGGCTGCGCGGCTGGGCAAGGGTTGTGGGAGCAGACCTCTACGTTACCGGTCAAAGTATCTGGCCAGGTCACGCCGCCGGCCTACTGGTACGGGAAAAAGCCGGCCCTGGACTTCAAGCCGGACCTACCGCCGCCTTATGGGCCATGTCCCGGGCTCGATCCGCCCTGTTATCGCTGCCTCCCAGGGGGGTATTACCAGCCGCAGTACTCCACGGGCGACCTGTGCGCCTTCGGCGGGGGGCAGCATTGCGGCAATCTGACGGCGCCGCGCATCAACCTCTACAACGTCCCGCCCCCCATCGTGCTGGAGTTCGTGAACTGCCTCGAGAGACTATCGACACCGGTACCGCCGGCCCCCCCCGTGGTCCTGGCTCGCGTCGAGATCGCCGTCAACGGTGGGGAGTTCTTCAATTTGAAGAGCTTCCTGCCGATCGTGGATGATTCTCCCAATTGCACGACAACGCAGATTGATCTGTCAGACTACGCCAACTCGATTATCCAGTTGCGTTGGTTCATGATGGTGGTGGGCATGTCTTCCTATGCCACGAATGCCTACGGCTGGGTGGTGGACGACGTCAAGGTCATCGGCGGCTTCGACTCGGACATAGATAATGAACTGAATCCCGACCAGCGCCTCTACGTGGCCGACACGCGGAATCACCGCATCACGGTGTGGAAGTACAAGACCGACAGCGACCCGGTGACCCAGTTCGCGAATAAGAACTTCGGGCAGTACGGTGACGGCGACGGCGAGTTCAACCGCCCCGAGGACGTGGCCGTGGGGCCGGACGGCCGGGTCTACGTCGCCGACACGGGCAACCACCGTATCCAGGTGTTTGACAAGGACGGCAGCTACGTTGACCAGTTCGGCTCGTACGGCGATGATGACGGCAAGTTCAACTCGCCGAGCGGATTGGCTGTCAGCGGCTGGGTGCTCGAGGCGGGCATCAGCCCGCTGGGCCCGGCTCGCGTGGCGGATTTCTTCTACCTCTATGTAGCCGACACGCGCAACCATCGCCTCCAGCGGTTCAAGATCAGCGTGCCGCCCAAGGTGCCCGGCGGGTTTGGGTTCGAGACGACCCCGTTCGATTACACTCACGACGGCAACATGGGGTCCTACGGCGACGCCGATGGCAAGTTCAACCTGCCGGAGGGGATAGACGTTGACCCGATAGATACGCCGGCCTTCCAGGCACCCGAGATGTACCAATTGCCCATCGTGCCGGAGCAGTGGGTGGGACACGTCTACGTCGCCGACCAGAACAACCACCGGGTGCAGTACTTCGATCTGACCGGCGCATTCGCCGGCAAATGGGGGGAGTACGGCGACGGTGATACGCAGTTCGACACGCCGCAGGACGTGGCCGTCGGCATTCGTCTCGAGGATCCCATCAAGAACCAGGGGGAGCGCTTCGTGGACGTCTACGTCGCCGACACGGGCAACCACCAGGTCAAGCACTACGACGAGACCGGCACGCACCAGGAGACCGTCGGCAGCTACGGCGACGCCGATGGCGAGTTCAACAGCCCTAACGGCATCGCCGTTGACCGGCTACCGCAGCAATTGTCACAGTCTGATTATCCGCAGTCCGTCGGTGTTGACGGCGACTTCTTTGTGATTGATTCGCTCAATCATCGCGGCCAGCGTTTTAAGCGGGAATAGTCGTTGTGCTGGCTCCCAGGAGCTCAGCCGACGGCAAGACGGCAATACTAATACTTTTACTAAGGAGGTTAGTCAGTCATGAACATTCAAACTCTATCCCAATCCAAACGACGGCGCCTGCTAGTGCTTCTCCTGCCGGTGTCGGTCGCCCTACTCGTTGTGGTGCTGGCCATCGGAACGTTGACGGTTCTTGCCTTCGGCGATCTGCAGGTGACTTTCTCGACGGCACCGCCAGCCACCATCAATGCCGGTGAGAGTTACTCCTTCGCGGTCGAGGTCACGAACAACGCTAGCGGGCAGCCCGACGCCGAGGCGGTGGTGTTCGAGTACAGGCCACCGCCGGACGTCGCTGTGACCTCGATCTCATCGTCCGTGGGCTCGTGCGAGGCCGGCACCAAGAACGATCCCAGCGACCCCGCTACCTGTGCCCTGGGCAACATGGCTACAGGCGCCAGCGAGACCATTGACATCACCGTTCTAGTGGACGAGACCGTCCTGCCGGGGACGATGCTGGACAACGACGTGCGGGCCTGGCAGTTCGGCACCGAGGACGACCCGCCGGACAACGAGAATCATGCCTTCGTGCAGGTGATCCTCGGCCCGGCGGACATGCGAATCACCAAGTTCGGCAAGCCCGATGGCGAAGTGCGCGCCGGCGAGTTTCTGACCTACACTGTCATCATTGACAACCTGGGGCCGAGCGTAGCCCCAGACGTGGTGGTCACTGACACGCTGGTCTCAAGTGGCGACTTCGAGCTGGTGGCCATTAACCAGATCGACCGGCCGGGGGCCGCGTGCAGCCCAACGCCGCCGGCCTCGTCGGTTGGCCAGCGGCTGGACATCACGTGCCAGCTCGCTTCTCTCGAACCGCTATCTACGACGGCTGGCTCTGGTCGCTGGACCATCGAGGTCGTGGTCACCGCCGACGAGACCCAGGACATCAACAACGTGGCCGAGGTGACGAGCAGCCGCTACGATCCCGACACGTCCAACAACCTGGCGACGGTGGAGCACGACATCACCGACGTGTCCGACCTGGAGATCACCAAGGCATCCGTGGGCCAGGTGCAGATAGACGGCCAACCTGGCGGCAACTCAAACCCGCAGTCCGATAACGTAACCGCTGGCTTGCCGTTGGTGTACACGATCGTCGTCACCAATACTGGGCCGTCCACCGCGGAGAACGTGGAGGTCCAGGACCGGCTGCCGCCCGGCATCGTCGTTCGTTACGCCACTCCGTCCACGGGGAACTGCGACACCGGCACGCCGGGCGAACCGCTGGACAAGCTGACCTGCGGCCTGGGCACTATGCCTCCTGGGCGCACCGAAACGATCGTCATCACCGCCGATGTGTCCCCCAGCCTGGCCGAAGGAACCATTCTAGAGAACGATGTCCTGGTCTTCTCCGACATCTTCGATCCGGACAACACCGACAACTTCGACCACAACCTGACCACGGTCAACACCTGGGCCGACCTGGGGATCACCAAGAGCGCCCGGGGTGACAATATCACCGAGTACAACGAGGCCTTGCAACAGTTCATAAAGGAGCAGCGCGACGACGAAGTGACGGCCGGCGAACTGCTCCAGTACACGCTGGTGGTCACCAACACCGGACCGTCCGATGCCCAGAACGTGGTCTTCACTGACACGTTGCCGCCGCCGGCGGGTCCGATAGCTACGGTCCACTTCGTGAGCGCCGACGGCGCCGATTGCCGCCAGGATCCCATAGACAGGAACGAGCTCACGTGCGAGCTGGGGACGATGGCCGTTGATGAAGTGCGCACCGTCTACATCCTGGTGCAGGTGGATCCTGCGGCTACCGATCCGACGGCTACCGAATCCCCGCCGGCCAATAATACGGAAGACATCTTGAATGTGGCGAGGGTATTCAGCGATACGAAAGACCCGTACGACGGGCCGCCACCTGGCGGTTCTGGCGACAACAACACGGCAACCAACACCACAACGGTGAACGCGGTGGCGGACATCTTCATCACCAAGGTGGACGTGCCGGCTGAAGAGCGGCTGGACGAGGAGTTCGAGCCTGATCAGGCCATCGCCGGCCTGGAGCACCGCTACCTCATCACCTTCGGGAATGACGGGCCGTCGGTGGCCCGCGACGTGGTGGTGACAGACACGCTGGACCTCAAGCAGGCCGGCATCCTGGGCGAGACCTTCGTCCGCTGCGAGCCGGTGGATCCGGATGACGAGGTGACGTGCAGCGAGGCGGCCGGCATCGTCAGCGTGGATGAGCTCTTGGTGACGAATGAAGCCATCATCTCCACCGGCACCGGAACGCTCAATCCTGACGACGTCTTTAGCTTCTACCTCATCACGAAGGTTGACCCCGGGTACGTCCTGGACGCCGACGACACAGGCACGGAGCCGGACCTGATCGTCGAGAACACGGCGTTTATCTCCAGTTCTACCACCGACGTCCGGACCCAGAACAACCAGGACACCGAACAGACGGAGATCATCGCCGAGGCCGATCTGGAGGTCACCAAGACCGATACGCCGGATCCCGGGCTGCCGGATCAGTACCTGTCTTACGACCCTGTCAGTAACCACTTCGTCTTTACCTACACCCTCACGGTGCGCAACAATGGCCCGTCAGACGCAGCCACCGTAATACTCACCGACACCCTGCCTGTGGACGCGGAGTTCTTGGCGTGGGATATCCCGGCCAACGTGACTTGTGTCTTCCGCGACGACGGCACGGTGTTCTGCCTGATGGGGGAGGATGAGAACAACCTGGGCAACAACGAGCCAGGCCGGATGAACGTCGGAACGGAGATCAGCTTCGAGATCCACCTCCGGGTGGACGCCGATTCCACGCCGCGCACCCTGGAGAACCGGGTCGAGGTGGGAGCCGTGACCCCAGAGTACGCAGACGTGTACTTCCCAACCATTCCAACGTATCTCGGTGACTTCATACCATTGATACCCGACTTCCTGCCTGATCGCCGGCCCACGCCGGATCCCAACCTGAGCAACAACGTCTACGTCGAAACTACCACCGTATTCAACGCCGAGGTGCGGATTGACAAGAAGGCTGTGGTTGGGCGCGACATCACGGGTCTGTCCGCCGCTGAGATAGATGAGATTTGCCGAACCGAAGGGGTAGACGACTTCCTGACACTTTCACCGGCCCAGATCACCTACTGCTACTTCGTCTACGACGAGGGGGACACCTGGCTCACCAACGTGGAGGTCACGGATGAGCACAGCGCCAACATCGTAGAGACAGTTGCGGGGCCATTCGTGAACGTCATTGGCCGTGCCGGTACTGGTTCGGAGTTCAACCTGGCCCACGCTCTCTGGGCCAGCATTGAGGACGATGACGACTCCGAAGTGGCGCCACTGGCGCCGGCCGGCATAGTGCATCCCGACGGCTACACCTACCTGCTGGCGGTGCGATCGGTCATCCTGGACTTCGCAGATGGCGGCACCGAGAAGCTGGGCTCCAACACTGCAACGGTGACGGTCGACCCCTGCACCAAGTACAGCACAATTCTGCCTGGTGTGTGGTCGGTCATGGATGACGACCTGCTCCATGACACCCTGGCCCTGCCGGTGCTGGAGGAGACCGACCCGGAGTGGAGCATCTACGAAGACCGTGCCGGGGACGGCCTGCCCAGCCCGCGAGACGTCATCGAGTACGTGGTGGACATCCCCAACACCGGCATCATCGAGGCCACGGGGGTGGAGTACTACGACGGGCTGTACAACTACATTGATGACGACCCGGAGGACTTGCGAGTGCCGGGTCTGCTGATCAACGGCAGCGTGTCCGCTGCCATCCACGTCTATGGCCGTGACCCCGTCACCGGGCGCGTCATTGATGCCGACGTGCAGCCGCCAGACCTGGCCTTTGGCGAGGACCTCCTGATCCGCACACAGGCGCCAGCGATTGGCGGCGGCTACCTTGAGCTCACCTACCTGTCGGCCATCGTGCTGGACAGCGAGATCCTCAAGGGCAACAACCCCGGCGACGACGAGGTCCAGGTGGCTACGCGGCTGGTGATCCCGCCCGTGGGCTACCTGCTCCGCTTCGACGGCGTTACCTACGACCCGCCCATCCCCGTTACCTTCTCCCTGCGCATTCGGTATCGGGTGCGCATCAAGGAGACAAAATACGTGAGACTGGGCACCATCGTCCTCAACCACGGCTGGGTGACCTACAATGAGATCGGCCTCTTCGACCAGCGATTCCCGGACTTCGACCCGGCCAACCCGGATGCCCATACAGCGGCCAACAAGGTGGCCAACAACCACGCCGGCACGCCGGGTCGGGCCTGGGAGAGCCCGGAGTTCCCTGGCTGGCCAGAAATCCCTGTGGATGTTGAGCCCACGGACTACTTTGGCCCACGTTTCGACGACTACGCGCAACCTGGCGCTGCCGTGCGTGACGACGACGACCCGACCTGGTTCAAGCTGGACCGCGAGCCGAGCCGCATCCAGTTGCCCGCTATTGATCACCAGGGCGGATGGGAAACCCAGATACAAGTGCAGAATGCGGGTGATGATGACACCGGACTGATCGTGTTCTTCTGGGGGGAGTACTCAGGCCAATGTCCCTACAGTGATCCGGGCCCCGTTGGGTCTGCTTGTAAGCGGGTGCTTGAGAACGGTGTCTGGTCCCTGAAGGGTCAGCGTATCCCCAGCACGGCAAAGTCAGCGATAGTCTACTCGGTGGGCGAAAGCCTCTTTGACGCTGCCTGTAGGGATGCTGATGATGCTGTGGGCGACAGTGCCGCCTGGAGAGACTGGGAGGATGATTACGAGGGCACCGGTGAGCCGATAGCAGTGATAGTCCAGCGCGAAGGGCCTAACGACCATGACACGATGGTTTCGAGTACCTACCCTGGCATCTCGGAGAACATGGAGGGGGGTGGGCCTCCCTATCAGTACTTTGCGCCCTACGCTATGAGGCACTATCACGATTTGGATACGGAGATGATCATCCATAATTCCGGCCAGGGTTGCGCTGACATAACCCTCGAGTATCAAAAGCAAGATGATTGTGGCTTCAGCTACGAGGAGGAATTCGAGTTAGCGCCGGGGGAATCCATACGGAAGAGGGTGCCGGAGTGGCTGGGTGTCGAGTGGCTTGGTTCGATCTACGTCGAGGCCGATGAACCCTTGGGGATCATCATAGATCAGACCAGCTTCCTGCCGTCGGAGGATCGGGGGGTGCTGCTGACCTATGAAGCCCGGCCCTATAAGCTCACCACGGACACGCGCTTTTATGCCGACCTGGTCTGGCGTGAGCTGAGCGGCTGGGAGACCAGTATCCAGGTGCAGAACCTGACCCAGCATTCCCAGCCTACCTTCGTGACGGTCGAGTTCTTCGACAACAGTGGCGATTCTATCCTTTTCCTGGGCGACTGGGTCTGTCCTGCTGGAGGCAATACCTTCTACCTGCCGGCCGTCACTGACCTGGGCATGGCATACGCCGGGGCAGCGGTGATCCAGTCGCACAATCAGGTGGACTATCCGGGTGAAGAGCATGATGGCCAGCCCATCTTCGCGGTGGTTGACCTGAAGAAGACCAAGGTGTACGATGAGTCCCTGCCTGGTTGGAGACACACCATGCCTGGTGAGAACCAAGGTGGCGCCTACAACGCTCTTGCGGAGGGTGAAAAGATGGAGGTCAGCGCTACCATGCTTCCCTTCTTGACCAAGGCCAGGGATGACCAAGACGTGACCTCTTTGATTGCCGTCCGCAACAATTCCAACTGCAACGACATAGAGCTTGAACTGGAGGTCAGAAAAGGGACCGGAACCGTGGTTAGCTATGTGACCGACTTCTGGCTACCGGCTGGGCATGTCAATCTCATAGACTTGGCCAACGTGGGCAACGTGAACCCTGGCTTCGTTGGCGCAGGGACAGTAGAGGTCACAAACATGCGGCAATTGTGCGACACGGACCATGATGGGCAGAAGGATCAGACACCCCCTATGCTTTCTGCGGTAGTGGTGAACAAGGGCGGCGGCCCTGGTGACGTCACCGAGATATATGAGGGCATCCCGTTCGACTACCAGGGCACGCCTTGCCTGGTCACGATCTCAGGTCACATCATTGACGAGCTCACCCTGGATCCCGTCATGGGTGCTGATGTCAATGGGGTCGCCACCGACTTTTCGGGCTACTATGAGTTCCAGGTTTCCTCGAACACGTGGGGAATTCCCTTCACCCTGGATGTGGCCAAGACTGGCTACGAGCCGTGGTCCGACGACTATACCCTCTACTGCGACGACCTGGTGGTCAACCCCGAGCTGTATCCGGAGTGCGACACCGTCGCAGTGACGGGCCTTGTTGAGGACAAGGAGACGGGCCTGCCCATTGCTGGTGCCGACGTCTGGGCCGCGAATTGCCAAGACTCTGACTCGACCGTCACAGATGCAGATGGATACTACTCGATCGAGCTCGACTACGATGATGAGTGCTCTACCTGGGTGATGGCCGGGGCCGCTGGGTACAACGGTTCGGCGGACAGCGTGTTCATCCCCATCTGCGACACGGCGTTGATTGACTTCCAGCTCCACCAGACGCCCAAGAGCCGCATCTTGCTCTACTGGGGTAACGGCGGAGAGGCAGTGTCCGGCATGGATTACGACACCGCCAAGGCGCTGTTCGAGAACCTGGGCTACTTCGTGGACTACACTCCCAACTGGCCCACCGATCCGGACCTGGAGGAGTACAAGGTCATCTTCCTGCTGGGGCCTGGGAATGCCAACGGTGATCCGGCCAGTGACGACTTCACGCCGGGCCAGGTTGCGCAGCTAGACCTGTTCCTGCGGAATGGCGGTCGTCTGGTGGTCATGACCGAGGCAGGCGAGACGGTTGGGGTGGAGAACAATCTGGTTGGTGCGTTGAACGATCTCCAGCTCAGGTTCCGCGATCCTGCACTGACGATTGCGGGCGCTCTGGCCGACGACATCACGCCCGATCAGATCACGACGGATGTTACGACGCTGGACTTCGACACCGCTACGGACATTGACATAGCAACTGGGGTGCCGGGTGAACTGGCTGAGCTCGGTGCTGGTCATGGCACCAATCCTGGAGCTGACATCCTGGCGGCGGACACCATGCCTGGCATCACGCGGGGTGGCACTGGCGGCTGGGGCACCGGTTTTGCTGGCGACGTGGTTCTCATCGGCGACCTGGACTGGGTGGACGATACCTCGTTCATGGGTTACGTGATCGCTGACGGTTACGTGTGGCCCGACTGGCCGGCTGACAACGAGAACCTGCTGCTGAACCTCATCGGGTTCTAGTTTTGAGCCAGGCCAGGAGGCGTTGCCTCTAACATCAAGAAAGAGGGGGCGGGCATTATGCCCGCCCCCTCTTTTTTGTTTGCATACAGCCCTCCTGCCCCCCCAGAGGCAGGCAAACCGCCGATTCTTTCAGGGCTCCAGTGTATCCGCGCTCAGGTAACCCCAGCGCAACGGCTCATCCTGGATGTATTCCTTCCCCAGCCGAACAGCCTGGGCAGCCTTCTGCAACTCTTGCCCCAGGTAGAAGGCGTGGCTGGCGTCCTCGACGCCGAGTCGGTCGAAGATGCGTTGGATGTCACCATTGGTCTCCTTGATGAAGAGCTGATTGTTGAATACGTAGATGGCCTGGTCGTCGGTGAAAACACGGAAATTCCTGTCCTTTACCTTGGTTTGCATAGCGCACAGTTCGCCTTCTGTGTAGGATGTGTGGGGCGGATCCTTGACCGTGATCAACCCCTCATCTATGTGCTTGGGCAAGATGTGATTACGATGAGCATAGCCCATCAGCTTACGGGCGATGTTTGCCTCTCGCACAGCACCACGGGCCCAACTGATCACCTCGGTCGTCAAGACGTAGTCAATGCTCAGCTCGGTGACCATTCCCATCATCAAGGCATTGACGCCCGTGCTATCGGCATCGAGTAGCTCGATAACGTTGGCAATGCCCATCAGGATCTCGGCGTCAGGGTATCTTTGGCGCACCTGGCGATACCGCATAATAGATTCCACAAAGCCAAAATTGATCGGATCAATGATGGGATCTATGATGTATCCCACGCCCCAGGCTTCTAGTTGGGCTATGCTGTGTTCCAGTGAATCCAATCCTCCCCCAAAGTCGGGGATCACGACGACCCGGCACGACAGCTCTCTTGCCAAGTCGAGGTTAGAGCCGTTGACGCTGAGGAGGTAGTCAAAGCCGACCCGGTTCGCTCGCAGCACATCCGCGCGGTTGAAGGTGTCCAGGCTGACGACAAAGCCGCGTTCCTTGAGAGCCGCCACCGTCTGCTCCACCTCAGGGAAGTCGCTATTGGCCTGCCAGCCCAGATCAATGATGTCGGCCCCACTGGCTCGAAAGTATTCAGCCTGCGCCAAGATCTCCTCCAGGCTCAACAATGGTGCGTCTACGATCTCGGCGAGGATCTTCGGCTGGTTTTCGTGGTACTCATCATAGCTGGCCGATATGCGCTGACGGCCGAAGTAGAAGGGAATGTCCTTGACATGCTTTGGCCCGCGGACAACTTTGGCTCCCGACAGCGCTTCGATGGCGGACAGATCCCCTCGGCAATGTCCGGGCACCATGACCAGATCGTAGTCGCCAGTGACGTTAAGCCAGCGGGCGATCCAATCGGCGGTCATAAAAGCGGCCACGGTGATGTTCATGACAGCTATTTCGTAATCGAACTCAGGCTCCATAGCCCTGAGCGTGTTTTCCAACGCCTGGCTGGCCAGCTTCCCCGTTATGAATAACATTCTGGTCATAGTATGGCCTCCCTCATGTTGCACTGATATTGACATGAAAGCCTTCGTTTCTGGCAACAGTATAGAATACCGTTGCCCTATCTTTCCCTTCGACAAAGCTGCGCACCGCCTCGGCCAGGGATTGGGCTTGCTCTTCCCCCTTGACCAACCCGTATACTGTAGGTCCCCACGAACTCTGACCAGCTCCATAAGCTCCTTGTTCAAGTAGATAGGCTATCAGCCGTTCACTGAGAGTACTGGTGTAGCGCCCCCCCTGGACGTCGGAGAAAACGTCGCCGACCGACTGGTCAATCTCAGTCATCGCTTCACCGAAGGGCTGGATTCTCCCCTCAACCAGCGAGGGCAACATCTTCATGACCAATATGCGACAGATATGACCCACCGCTTCCGGTGAAGGGAGAGGCAATTCATGAAAAGCGGCCAATTCGGCCTCACCATTTAAGCCGGCCTCTACCTGAGGCGTAGCCACCACGAAGAGCCAGTCTTCTGGAAAGGGGTGGCGGAAAATCACGGGCGGAACGGTCTCCGGGCAGTGGCTGCTCTCTATGCTACCCCCATCCACGATGAGTCCTCCGTGTTGAAAGGTCCCGATGCCGATGCCAGAACGCCGTCCGCGCTCCATCGTCCTAGCAAGATCGGCAACGGTGATGCCCAAATCGTACAACCGCGCCAAAGCAAGGCCAACTGCCAGGGCGAGCTGCGTCCCGGACCCAAATCCCACATGACTTGGAATCGCCTTAAGCACGCGCAAACGAGCCCCTCTCCCCATGAGCCGCCGGTGCTCAGAGGAATACCGCTGAAAGAAGCGCCGGGCCAGGGCCTCTGTCCGCTCTTGCTCTAGCCCTTCAACCAGAAGCTCATCCGCTGGAGCAGCCTCCACCAGCAACGAGGGCTCTTTTAACGCTACCCCGATGCTCCCAAACTGCCGCCCCAGGCCGCCGTGTAGATCAATAAGGCCAATGTGCAATCTGCCTGAAGATTCAATGCGCACGCGCAACGGTCCACCTCCTCACGTAATCACACAGGTACTGCATGGCTTCCCTTTCCTGAGCGCCTCCTGTCTTGTCCACAATTTCCCGGTATCTGCGGAACGCGGCCTGCACCTCTGCCTGGTCGTGCAAGTGCAAACGGGTGGCGACGATTGCAGCTTCAATCACGGCGTTCTTGGCCCGGCTGAAGCCCAGAAAGTCGCGCCGCCACCCCTGCCCCACAACCTGGCAGCGGATTTCGGCCCTCGTATCGCTTCTACTGACCTCGGTGACAATGGCTTCCCGCCAATAGCAAACATCCTCCAGAACGATGGATCGCACTTGGTCGGCGTCAAAATGGGGAAACATCGGATCGGACAAAGCGCTTTGGGCAAAGAGCAGAACGTTATCCGTAACGTTGGCCACGCCACAGCCGGTGGTCGTCAGGTTGCGGTAGGTATCTGTATTGCGGAAGGGCCGGACGATGAGCTCTTCTTGGCCCCAGGTTACCCCCATCGGTGCGAAATTGGGCCGTCCGTTTTCGTCCAGTGTGGAGAAGATGACTTCGATAATCATGATCGTCGAGGGTCCAGAGCATCTCGTAGGCCATCCCCAAGCAGGTTGACCGAGAGGACGGTGAGCATGATGGCCAGGCCCGGCGCGGTCGTGATCCAGGGCGCCTGGCGCAGGTACCCCCGCCCCTCGCTGAGCATGGCCCCCCATTCTGGTGCTGGCGGCTGAGCGCCCAGACCCAGGAAACTCAATGAAGAAGCATTCAGGATCGCCCAGGCCACGTCCAGGGTGGCCAGGACGATGACCGGAGCGAAGATGTTGGGCAGGATGTGGCGGAGAACAATCCGCCCGCTACGGCAGCCAACGGCGCGGGCTGCTCGCACGAACTGCTTTCGCTTGGTGGCCAGGACAGAGCCGCGCACCAGTCGGGTGTAGCTGGGAATGCCGGCGATACCCACGGCGATCATGGCGTTGGGCAAGCCAGGCCCCAGCAAAGCCACAATGCTCAGGGCCAGGAGGATGCCGGGGAAAGCCAGCATCATGTCCATGACCCGCATGATGAGGTCATCTATCCAGCGGCCGTAGTAGCCGGCTATCAGACCCAGGATGAGGCCGGGAACGGAGGCGATGGATACCGCTACCACCCCCACCAGCAGTGAAACCCGTGCCCCGAAGAGGAGACGGCTGAAGATGTCTCG
>CAZGKH010000040.1:0-15973 GCA_964525665.1 uncultured Anaerolineae bacterium
ACATCCCTTGAGTAGGAAGACATCAGCGCCGGCGGCGTGGGCCTGGGCCCGATACATGGGGTACATGCTCAGTGCAATTACCTTGACCTCCGGCCACTGGCTCTTGATGCGCCGCGTGGCTTCCAACCCATCCATCACCGGCATCCGCACGTCCATCAGCACCACGTCGGGCTGGTTGGCGACGGTTAGCTGCACTGCATCCTGCCCGTTGGCGGCCTCGCCAACCACCTCTACCGGGTGGGGTAGGAGAGCCAGCAAGGATCTTAGCCCCTGGCGCGTTGGCTGTTGGTCATCGGCGATAAGAACTCGCACGCTTCGTTCCTTTCCTCTGTTTTGCATCATCGGATTTCGAATTCCCTTCATCAATCGTTACGACCTTATTATAGCAGAAAACAGCTTCCATGTCATCGGACGAATGATGGATCTTCGTATTCACAAAATGAGGCCGCTATGAGGCGGCCTCATTCAACATTTGGTGAATATGGCGTACAACAAATGTTGGTATCTGTTCATCATTATGCTCTCAGCGGACCCTCTGCTTGGCTGACATTTCTAACATAGGACACGGATTCACACAGATAAACACAGATCCTTCTCTTTATTATTTACTACAAATCTGTGTGAATCTGTGAAAATCTGTGTCCCAATTATTGTGTGTCGGTTGAAATGTTAAATCTGTCAGTCAACCAGGCGGACCCTAGTCCGCTAAGGCCGCTGGACTAGGGTCCAGCGGGAGCAGGTTAGTAGTTGTATTAATGTTACTGGTGTGGGTCATTCTCAAGCGAAGCCAGGCCCTCCTGCAGCGCGTACAAAGCGGCCTGCACCCGATTGGCCAGGTGTAGCTTGCTGAGGATGTTGCTCACGTGGGCCCGCACCGTCGGCTCAGTCACCACTAGCCGCTCGGCGATGTTCCGGTTGCTCAGCCCCTTGGCCACCAGTTGGATAACCTCTACCTCACGGTCCGTGAGGGGATCGGGCATCGGTGGGCGATCGGAGGGCTGCCTCAACTCGGAAAGCACCTTCTTAGCAATGATGGGCGATAGCGAAGGCTGACCGCGATGGACGCTCTCGATGGCCGCCAACAGGTCTTCCGGCTCGGAATCTTTGAGCAGATAGCCCAACGCCCCGGCCTTGATGGCTGGGAAAACCTGGTCATCGCCGGCGAAGCTGGTCAGCACCAGGATGCGCGCGTCCGGTTGGTCCGCCGTGATCTGGCGGATGGCTGCGATCCCATCCATGTGGGGCATCGCCAGGTCCATCAGGATCACGTCCGGGCGCAAGGATTCCGCTTGCACCACGGCTTCCCGTCCATCAACAGCCTCTCCCACCACTTCGATGTGCTCGACCTGCTGCAATAAGGCGCGTACACCTTTGCGCACTATTGCCTGGTCGTCCACAATCAATACCCGAATCATTGTACCTCCACCCTCACATAGGTTCCCTCTTCTGGCCTGCTCTTCACCGTTAACTTGCCTCCCACCCGTGCCGCTCGCTCCTCCATGCTGCGTAATCCCAACCCTCCGCCATGCCGGGCCTTTGCAGGGTCGAACCCCACGCCGTCATCCCGTACTTCCAGACAGACGTCCTTTTCATCGAACCGCAAATGAACAGTCACCTTCTTGGCTTGAGCATGCTTCACCACGTTGTTGAGAGCTTCCTGGGCGATCCAGTAAAGCTCTTCCTCCACGGAGAGAGGCAAACGCCGTTCCTCTCCCTGCACGTGAATCTCTGTCTGTAGTCCCGCACGTGTTTCCACCGAACCCAGCCGGGCTTGTAGAGCCGCTGCCAATCCCTCCTGTTCCAGCCTCGGCGGATGTAACTCGAAGACGAGCATTCGCATGTCTACCATCGCATCACGGGCCATGTTGCGGAGTTCCTCCAGGTTCTCCATCGCCTCGTCCTGCTTCCCGGCGGACATGGCCATGTGCGCCGCCTGGGCGTAGAGGGTGACGCTGTACAGCGCCTGGGTCACCGAATCATGCAGCTCGCGCCCCAGCCGCTGCCGCTCCTCCACCACTGCCAATTGCTGCGCCTGCTCATACAGTTGGGCATTTTCGATGGCCACCGCTACCTGGTTGGCAAAGGCCATAACCAGGTCTGCATCCTGGGCTGAGTAGTAGTCCGGCTCGGTGTGGTGAAGGATTAACATGCCGATGACCTGCCCCTTTGTAACCAGGGGCGCGACCATACAAGAGTATGCGTAGCCATAAAAAGGTTCCAAGAGCGTGGCGGACAACTCCCGAAAGGCCCAGGCCAGGGGATCATCACTCCGGGCATCAGCGATGATCACCGGCTTCTGGCTGCGTATGGCGCGAAGGTGGTGCGCACTCTCTGCGGGGAAGCGAATTCCCAGCGCCTTCTCCCGAGAGACAGGGCCCTGGTAAGCGCGAACGACCAAGTCCTGACCCTCTAATTCGACGATAGCGGCACCGCTGTAGTCCACGACGATCCTAAGCTGTTCCAGAACCAGATCCAAGAGCGGCTCCAGGTCCAAAGTGGAGGCCACGTTCTGTGCGACCTCCAGCAGCGTGGAGAGCTGGCGCGTTCGCGTCTCGACACGTTGCTCCAGCATCTGGCGGTGCTGTTGCTCGCTGGCTCGCCGGGCTTCGTCCGCTCGCCGGATCAGGACGTAGAGCAACCCGGCGGTCACGAAAACGTAAACCCAGCCCTTCAAGGTGCCCAGGCGTGTAAAGGTGGCCGGATCGCTGACCAACGCAGCCAGGAGTTGATCGGAGAACAGGATCCACAATCCGCCTATGATGGCATAGATGGCCGTGATCCTGAGGGGGGTGTCCATCAGTCCAAACTGTCTCCCCCTGGCCAGACCGAGTTCAGGGTCGTGATTCATGGCTTCATAGCTCCTTGCACGCACTTTGTCTTCCTGCTTGATAGTATACCAGACTTGAGCTATCTTGGCAATAGCAAGAGCCCTGCTTCTCTTGAACCAAGGTGGGATGGATACCAGTTCTGCGGAAGGAGGAGTGAATGCAAAAACCGCCGGCCCTGCCAGAGGCACCGGCGGTTCTCTCTTTAGGAATCAGGGAGAGACTGAAACAGCACACCTGAATCCAGCGTCACTACTCGTGAAAGTCGGGGAAGCGGTGAAGCGCGTCGTACTGCCGGCAGTACTTCATTCTGCTACATTGAGGGGGGAGCCTAACCAGACAGCCCACGAGCCTTGTAGCATCTCGTCACAACTTATGGCGTAGGATCCTGGCTCGAGGTTGAATATCTTGGCCCGATTATCACCGATTACTGGCCTATGACTCACCAGCGAAACCCATTCGTATGGAACATCAACTCCGATGTTCTTTTCACTGAAATGGTCAACGAGGTCTTGCCAGGTCTTGCCGTTTTCAAGTCTCCAAACATGGAGTTCCACCGTAGCATCAGTGAGGTTGTTGAGGATAATGGTTACTTCACCCTGACGGATCACTTTGGGGCCGTCATAGATGCAGTGGTCAGGCTCGAAGGTCACGGTAAGTTCCTCAACCTCGACAGGCGAGGATGGGGTTACGGATTCGTACCCCAGTTCCCGCAAGAGGTCAGCGATGACTTTTTGTCCCGCCTCGCTGGTCCTCCATTCAAGTTCAAGGTAGCCCTTGTCTCTAGGGTCCTCATCATGATTCGGGCCATTGAACGCATCGTACACGTGCGCGATGGGAACATTGCGTGCCGCCGCAGCCTGGTGGATAGCCTCGTTGTAGTTCTCCCAGCAGCGCATACACTCGTCGTAGACGCCTGACTCGCGATACGCACCATACCACGGATTGTAGGCGTCAAAGGCACGGATGATGGTCGGAGCGTCGCTCCGCAGGGTGAGGATCTCCTCGTAGATCGCGTCGAGATCCGCCTTGTACTGTTCGAAGGTCTCAGGCGAGCAGTCGCGCACGTAGTAGTTGGGGGGGGCACAGCGCCAATCCCCCGGGTGGGTCTCCGATATGGAATCCAGCGGGTTGGCATAGAGCACCACGACGGCGACGTCGGCCTCGCGGACGAGGGTGGGCAGCTTCTGAAGGACCGCGTGATACTCTGTCTCACCCCGTAAGGCACGCAGCACCCGCCCTGCGCTGAGACTAAACAATGCTGAATCATGCAGTCGGACCGTGACGCCCAGGTCCCTCTCGATGTGTTCGGCGTACAGCTCCATGGCCCCAAAGCCACTCCCATCGCTGATGAAGAACAAGTCCCATTCGGTCAGTTCTTCAGTTGGAGCCGTAGTGGGCGTAGGTGGTATGGGCGTGGGGGTAGGCGGCACAGGAGTTGGCGTGGGCGGCAATGGCGTAGGAGTCGGCGGCACGGGAGTTGGCGTTGGTGGTATCGGCGTGGCAGTCGGCTCAGGACCGCCGCATGCGGCCAGCAATAACACGACCAACGTCAGGCCAATCATTTGAGCCAAGCATCTCGTGTGTTTCATCTCTCCTCCTCTGCATTGTCATTCGTTTGCTGTCGCAGGAAGGCAATCAGCTCGTCCAGGCTGGCGAAGCCAATGCGCTCGCCGGTGTGCGGGCTCTCCAAAGACGCCCGCCAGACTGCCTCTTCTTTGCCCACCCGCCACAGGCGCAGTAAGTACGAAAGATAGTCGCGTCGCTCTGGTGTGCCTTTTGGGGTATCATCTATCATCGCTGGTAATTGTGGCCTTTTCCTGAAGTATACCACACGAACGTCTGCAAAACGTTCGCAAAACGTTCGCAAAACGTTCCCACCAGACCTGACAGGTTTTCGAAAACCTGTCAGGTCTTGATTTGAATCCTGCCCCTTGCGGGTGTATAATTATGGGCATCGGTTGAGTAGTTGCGTTGTAGATCGCTGGGGGAAAAGCATGCCCCATCTATCCGTCCGTTTGTTTGGCCCCCTCGAAGTAACCCTCGATGGACAAGAAGCAACAGCCTTCGAGTCGGACAAGGCGCGGGCGCTGTTGGCCTACCTGGTCGTGGAATTGGAGCGCCCGCACCGCCGCGAGAAGCTGGCCGGCCTGTTGTGGCCCGAATGGCCTGAACGAGCCGCTCGTGCCAACCTGCGCCGCGTCCTATCCAACCTCCGCTTCGCCATTGGCGACCACCAGGCGATACCCTCTTTTCTCCACATCTCCCGGCAGACGATCCAGTTCAACAGCGCCAGCGAGGCCTGGGTTGACGTGACGGCATTCACCCAGCTCCTGGAGGCCACGGGTGACCTCCAACAGTTGATCAATCAGATGGAGAAGGCGGTGAACTTGTACCGGGGGGGCTTTCTGGAGGGATTCTCCATCCCCGACAGTTCGGCCTTTGAGGAATGGGCACTGCTCAACCGGGAGCGATTCCGACGACTGATGATGGCCGCCCTCCACCGCCTGGCGCGTTGTTATGAGCAGCGCAGCGACTACGAAAGCGCTCTGCCTCACGCCTGGCGCCAGGTGGAGCTGGAACCTTGGCAGGAAGAAGGCCATCAGCAGGTGATGCACTTGCTGGCCCTCAGCGGTCAGCGTAGCGCCGCCCTGGCCCAGTACGAGAGCTGTCGCCATCTCCTGGCGGAGGAGCTGGGGGTTGACCCGTCGCGAGAGACTACCGCGCTCTACGAGCAGATCCGCGATGGAGAGTTGAAGGCCCGTGTGCCATTCCCCATTCGTCCGGCCGAGCCTCCTTCCTTCCTTGTTGAACAAGAACCGCTCAAAGCTGAAAGACCTGTCTTTGTTGCCCGCGAGCGCGAGTTGGCCCAACTCGGTGGCTTTCTGGACCTGGCGCTGGACGGCCAGGGTTGGGTGGTATTCGTCACCGGCGAAGCCGGCAGTGGTAAGACCGCCCTGGTCCAGGAATTCAGTCGCCGCGCCCAGGAGGCCCACCCCCACCTGCTCGTCGCCAGCGGCAAATGCAACGCACACTCCGGCATCGGCGACCCCTACCTGCCCTTTCGCGAGATCCTGGAGTTGCTGACCGGCAACGTCGAGGCCCCGTGGACCGTGGGAGCCATCACCAGGGAACATGCCCTCCGTTTGTGGAATACCCTCCCCCTTGCGGCGCAGGCGTTGGTCGAGGTTGGGCCTGACCTGATTGACACGTTTGTCCCCGCTGCGCCCCTGATGGAACGTGCCGTGGCTCATGGGCGTGGCGAGGCAGACTGGCTGGCGTGGCTAGAGGAACTCCTGGAAAGCCAGGCCAGCAGTCGTGGCGGCCGGAGCTCAGGGCAGAGCAGTCTCTTGGTACAATACAGCCGGGTGTTGGCTGCCCTGGCACGCCAGGCACCCTTACTGCTGGTGCTCGACGACCTGCAGTGGGCCGATGCCGGCTCCATCAGTTTGCTCTTCCACCTGGGCCGGCAGTTGGCGGGCAGTCGCATCTTGATCGTCGGCCCTTACCGCCCGGAGGAGGTCGCACTAGGCAGAGACGGGAAACGCCATCCCCTCGAGCCTGTCGTCAACGAGCTGCGGCGCGACTTTGGCGACATCACGGTCAACCTGGACCAGGCTGAAGGCCGAGAATTCGTAGAGACTTTCCTGGACTCCGAGCCCAACCGGCTGGGGCTCCCGTTCCGGGAGATGCTCTACCGCCAAACCCGTGGGCATCCCCTGTTCACCATCGAGTTGCTGCGAGGCATGCAGGAGCGGGGTGATTTGGTGCGGGATCAAGAGGGCTGCTGGGTTGAGGGGCCGGCGTTGGATTGGAGGACGCTGCCAGCACGGGTGGAGGCGGTGATCGCGGAGCGCATGGGCCGGCTGCCGAAGCCACTGCAAGAGACGCTGCGAGTGGCCAGTGTGGAGGGTGAGGTGTTCACCGCCGAGGTGGTGGCCCAGGTGCAGGGGGCCAATGAGCAAGAGATCATCCGCCGACTCAGTGGCGAACTGGCCAGACAGCACCGCCTGGTGACTGCCCAGAGCTTGCAGCGCGTGGGCTGGCAATGCCTGTCGCGCTACCGGTTCCGACACTTCCTGTTCCAGCAGTACCTGTACGACCACCTGGACCAGGTAGAGAGGGCACATCTACACGAGGCCACGGGAAACGTGTTGGAGGCGCTGTACCGGGAACAGGTTACCGCAGGTGAGGCACTGGAGTTGGGCACTCAGTTCCCTCCTGTCGCGGAAGGTGCAGTGCAGTTGGCGCGGCACTTCCAGACGGCTGGAATCCTTGACAAGGCGGCGGAGTACCGGCTCCACGCCGGGATAAGAGCCCGCCTGCTGTCCGCCAACGAGGAGGCGGTGGCGCATTTCAATCAGGGACAAGCGTTGCTGGACACGCTGTCGGACTGCCCGGAACGCGCCGAGCGAGAGCTCACCTTGCTGGAGGCCCTCACGGGAGTACTAGGAGCCAGCAGAGCTTCTACTGATCCCGACGTGGTTCGCGTCTACGCTCGGATCCAGCAACTGTGTGAGCAGATGGACGAGGTGCCACTGCTGCTGCTCAATGGCGCATTGTGGGTGCTGAATACCTTTCATCTATGGCGGGCGGAGTACGAGAAGGCGCTCGAGATGGGAAAGCAGATAATGGCTTTGGCTCCCTGCGCCGAGGACCCTCTGTTCATCGCCACGGCCCACGTCTCTTTGGGGTGGGTGCTGCCCTACCTTGGGGAGTTCGCCTCAGCCAGAGATCACCTGGAGTGCATGATTGACTTCTGCGCCCCTGGGCCGCAATGCCTCCAGTGGTTCATTGACCGGCAGAATCTGGTGATGGCTCTGACCTACCAGTCCTGGGTGCTCTGGTTTCTCGGCTACCCAGATCAGGCTGCGGAGCGAAGCGAGGCGGCAACTGCCCTGGCTCAGGAGCTGAGCCATGTCTGGACCCTGCTGGATGCCTCAAGCCTCGCTGGCGCTGCCTTCCATCTGTTCCGTCGTGAGGGCCAGGCAGCCCAGGAGCACGTGGAGACGGTGATGCGAGTCTCACCTGAGGGGGGGCTTGTCGTCTACCAGGCGGAAGGAACCTGTTGCCGTGGTTGGCAGCAGATCCTGGTTGGGCATGTCCAGGAGGGGATTGCACAGTTGCGCGACGGCCTGGCTGCCATGCAAGCCGTGGGGGCGGTCCGGCACCGCACGTCCTTTCTCGCCGCGTTGGCCGAGGGGTACGCCAAGATGGGTCAGCCTGGGCAGGGACTTGGCGCGCTGGCCGAGGCCTTCTCCCTGGTGGCGCAGACCGGCGAGCGCTACTACCTGGCGGAGTTGCATCGGCTTCAGGGCGAGTTGCTACTCATGCAGGGCGATCAGCCCGAAGCCGAAGCCAGTTTTCACCAGGCTGAATCTTGTTTTCAGCACGCCATCGAGGTGGCGCGCCAACAAAGTGCAAAGTCGTGGGAGCTGCGGGCGACGATGAGCTTGAGCCGTCTGTGGCAGCAGCAGGGCAAGCGAGAAGAAGCTCGGCTGATGCTGGCTGAGATCTACGGCTGGTTCACCGAGGGGTTTGACACTCCGGACCTGAAAGAGGCCAAGGCGCTGCTCGAAGAGTTATCTTCATGACTGCCAACACCTTACCTCCTTGAAGGTTCGCTACAATACGCCCCCCTTGATCCACCCGCCAGGGACTCTCCTCAATTACTATACAGAAACCATCGTAACCACCGCAGTCATTCGCTTGCTCGTTTTTTCCTCATTCGCGGTGTCCGATAGCTCCATCATCCTGGAGCCAGGACATCCGCTGTGAGTGTGAACATCAGTGTGAGACATTACTTTACCTCCTGGTTTCTTTTTTTGTAAACGTGGGAATCGTTGCGCCTCAAACCGTATCCTTTCCTTGGAATCTATCTGTGAGATTGATGATGAACTGCTCATACCTGTGGGGGACGTCATCAGCCATCTCGCTTTCGACCTCCTCAAACCGTCGGAAGATCTCGCCCACCTGGGAGGTGGTCAGCCCTCGATCAATGTAGGGATACAGAATCTCGTCTTCCTTGGCGATGTGCTCGGTGAGCAGCTCCCGATAGCTGATCAGGTTGGTGCAGAGAGCACTGCGGTTGCCATCCTCAACCGCCTGCACGATCGCTCGCACGAACCCCCGCGCCTGATCGTGGTCTTCGAGAATGACCCGAACGATCTCTGCCTCTCTGTCGGTGTAGTCGAACAGGATGTCCTCTTCCTTCATGTGGTGAAACCGATCCGCATAGCCGCGGATGAAAGCTACTGTCGCGAGCAAAAGAGCGGAATCCATCTCAGCCGAGGCGCGTATCTCGCTCACCATGTCGGAGATGAGGGCCAGCAAGCGCTTGATCCAACTGTGCTCATCCACCAATCTCCGCACTGGAGGGGAATATGCGATCTCTCGTGGGCGAGGCGACTCGGTAGTCGCCCGCGGTTGTGGTGCAGAGACATTCCTTGCGGGGTAGATCGCCTTCTCGATCTGAAACATCATCGCAGCTTCGTCTGGAGGTGACAAGGCGTGGAGCTTAACCACGTCTTCCAACTCGCAGGTTCCGATCGTGCAAGGAACGCAGCCGATACCGTAGCGCTCAATGATCTTGCCCACCTCAGGGAAAGCCTCGATCAGCGGCTTTACGCCCATCTTCATGTACTTATCCATGCTAACCCTACCTTTTAGCCACTTCCCCTTGAAGCAGAAAGACCGCCACCCTTTGCCATAATTATAGAAGAGTGGCGGTCATTTGTCTATGACTGAAGTCATATTTTAACCATTCATCCCATCGCTTCGCGTTCCGACCTTGGCTTTCGATTCTGATTGTCAAATGGTCGTTCCCTCTGGTATAACGGCGTTTTTGGGAACGACGACAATTCCATCTCGGATAACGTGATGTTCATCCTCCTGATCCGGCTCTCCCTCGTGGGATCGGATGATAACCCCCTGTCCGATGCGAGCGTTCTTGTCAATGATTGCTCGCTCAATGTGAGCAGCAGGGCCAATGCCCACGTTAGGCCGCTCCAGACGGCGGTTCTCCACTTTTTCGTCGTCGTCCTCGTAGAAGTCGGCCCCCATCATGACCACCTGGCGTAGCCGAGACCCTGGCCGCACTACACTGCGCAGGCCGATGATACATTCCTCGATGTCCGAGTCGTATAGCCAGCAGCCCTCCGCCACCACCACTCGTTCCATCCGGCAGCCATCTACCCGCGTAGGAGGCAGAAAGCGGGAATGGGTGTAGATGGGGCGGTGGGGATCGTAGAAGTCAAACGGCGGGTTCTGGCGGGTGAGGGCCAGGTTGGCCTCGTAGAAAGAGGAGATGGTGCCGATGTCCTTCCAGTAGCCGTCGAAGGGAAAAGTGTAAACACGCACCGATTCGATGGCGGCCGGGATGATGTGCTTGCCGAAGTCTTCGTCGCTGATCTCTTCCAACAGGCGAACCAGCACGTCCATCCTGAACACGTAGACGCCCATCGAGGCCAGGTAGGGTCGCTCATCACCGTGACGGCTCTCCAGCCCCTCCAGCGCCTCTGCCCCCTGCGGCTTCTCACGGAAGGCAATGATGCGCCCCTCGTCGTTGGTGTGCAGGATACCGAAACGAGGCGCATCTGCCGCTGAGACGGGGAGGACAGCGATCGTAACGTCGGCCCGACTTTCCCGGTGTAAGCGGATGAACTGGCTATAGTCCATGCGGTAGAGGTGGTCACCGGACAGGATCAGTACGTCCTCCGGATCCCTACTGAGGATGCGGTGCAACTGTTGGCGAACCGCGTCCGCTGTCCCCTGGTACCAGTCGGCTCTGGTCAACGTCTGCTCGGCGGGCAAGATTTCGACGAAGCCGTCGGAGAAGACATCGAACTTGTAGGTGCGGTAGACGTGACGATGGAGGGAGGCCGAAAGGAACTGGGTGAGGACAAAGATGTGGGTGACACCGGAGTTGATACAATTGCTGATGGGGATGTCAATCAAACGGTATTTGCTGGCGATGGGCACAGCCGGTTTGGCCCGCAGTTTAGTCAGCGGGTAGAGGCGGGCTCCCCGCCCACCGCCGAGCACAACGGCCAGTACGTCCTGGAGTTGCATCATCTTCCTCCTCCTTCGATTTTTATGGCAGCTTGCCTAGAAAATCGGCCACTGCCTGCAAGAACAGCTCTGGACATTCCTCATGGGGAATATGGCCGCAGTTCGGGATGACCACCAATTCGGCGTCGGGCAATTCATCCGCCAGACGGACGCTCTGCTCGGTGGGCACGATGCGGTCGTCGTCGCCGGTGATGACCAGACACGGCATCCGAATCTCGGCCAACTGCTGCGGTAGATTGTTGGAACGACTAGCTCGGAGCATCTCCCACAGGCCGCGATCCCAGTTATCCGCCTGTAGCGGCTTCAGGTAGCCCTCCCAGACCTCCGTCGTGATCTGGGAGGGATTGTGCCAGGCAGAGCGGGCGAAGTCTACCCCCCACGAACGGATCCTCCGCGCCACCAGCGGCCCAACACGCTGCATCTGCGGCGTGTTGGCGACAAAGCGAACGATGCCCAGCGAATTGCCGTGAGCATAGACCGCAGGGTCCACCAACACCAAAGCCGACACCCGCTGCGGATAAGCCAAGGCTGTGAGCATGGCGGTGGCGCCTCCGGCGGAGTTGCCCACCAGAATCGCCTGCTCAATTCCCAGCTCGTCCAGCAATCCAACCGTCAGCTCGACCTGGTTTTCGGCGCCGTACGGGCTCTCACCCTTCCATTCACCCGGCAAGGGCCGCTGGGTCAGGCCGAAGGCGGGGCGGTCGAAGGCGATCACCGTGCCGATTTCGGACGGTGGCTCCATCACCTCGCGCCAGGAGAAGACGCTGGCAGCAAAACCGTGCAGCAGCACCAACACCGGCGCGCCCTGGCCAGCGGTCTTGTAGTGCACTTGCAGGCCGTTTAGGGCAACGAAATGACTGTCGGGATCGGCTAACTGCTCCGGCGGCACAGTGTCCTCCAGCGGGGGCACGGGGATCAGCATGGGGCCGACCAGCAGGACGACGAGCAATGCAGCGATCACGATAAGCACGATGCGTACCCAGCGTCTCATAGTCCTGGCCCCCTGCCGAAACACTACAACGAATTCGTCGCCTCAGCCAGCATCTTGCGGAACAGATCGGCCTGGTCCTGGGCATCGCGGAGGGCGTGATGCGTGAGTTGATGATTGTCCAAGTAACGGGCAGCGAGGTAGCGCATGGTGGTCTCCGACCATTGGACGCCGGTCAGTCCCATGTAGAAAGTCTTCAGGTCCAGGGCGGCGTGACCGAAGGGGTTCCGCCCCCAAAAGCGGTGGAAATAGTCGTTGACGAACATCCAATCGAAGGGCGCGTTGAAGGCCACGAAGATCGGTTGCTGATCAGAGGGAATCTCGGCTTCAAGCCAGGTCTCGAAGCGAGCCATAGCCTCGGCTGGCGGCAGGCCGTGCTCAGCTAGCTTCTCCAGTGACAGCCCAGAGACAGCCAGCGCTTCAGAGGTGAAGTGGTGGCTGGTGGGCTGCAACTCGACGTAGAAAGTGCGTTGCGGCTCGGCCACCAGGCAGGCGCCGATGGATAGCAGGGAGTACCGGCTTGAATTAGGCCCTGCCGTTTCGACGTCCACGGAGACGTACGCTTCGAGGGAGGCTACGCGATCTTTACAAGTCATCCGCTTTTCTCTTTCGGTCTACCCTTCAAATCGGCTGGCGATGCGATGTAACAGACTTGAGCGGAGCTCAATGGCATCGTTTGGACACATCTCATGGCAGCAGTAACAACGAATACAGCCTTGGTCGTCTATTTGAGCGTGGTTATGGCCATCAATGGTGATAACCTTCATTATCGATACTTCTCTTCGTTTTTCCCTCCTCGCTATCTGGTTGACTGACAAATTTAACATTTCAACCGACACACAATAATTGGGACACAGATTTTCACAGATTCACACAGATTTGTAGTAAAAAAGAGAAGAATCCGTGTTTATCTGTGTGAATCCATGTCCTGTGTTAAAAATGTCGGCCAATCAGCCTCGCTATACAGAATCTCAGTGGATCCAGAATCGCTCTGAACTTAAGTATACACCAAAACCGCAAAGGTTGCCAGTACAGTAAAGGCTCCCTCAACTTTAGGTTGAGAGAGCCTTCTGGGAACCGAAGCTTAGCGACTTGACGGGCAGGCAGCTATTACTTTGAACGCAGGAAGGCGATGGCCCCTGCCTACAGCCCTTCGACAGGCTCATGACTCTGCATTCTTGCCAGGCGACGCAGGTGGGACTTCTCCTCCAGGATGATGCCCGAGATAGTCCCCCGCTGTGCTTCGCTCACCATCTCGCGCAGGTCGTAGAAGAACAACAGGGTATCCTTCTCGAAACCCATGGCCGCTCGCAGGGCCGTCTCCCGATCCTGGGCCTTTTTGGCCAGGGTCAATCCTTTGTCCGGCCCACCGAACAGGGCGTCACCCAATACTTGCTGCAGATAAACCTGGTACTCATCGTACTGGACACCGACAGTGGACAGGTCGGGGTCGGGCCTCACCTTCTCCAGCATCTTCCGGAACACCCGATAGTGTCCCCGCTCCTGGGCGGCCAGGTTCTCGAAAAGGGCCGTCACTTCGGGGTCGGCGCTTTTCGCAGCCACTGCGTTGTAAAAGGTCTCCCCGTTTTGTTCGATCTCCAGCGCCCATTTGAGAGCCTCGGCGGCAGTTAAAAAAGCCATTCTTTCCCTCCTTATCCGATATACAAATTGCTCCAGTTTGCTTGATGCGCGGCGCCAGCCTCTCCTGCACACGGAAGCGGTGGTCCACCCCCTCCGCCCACAGGTAGGCTGTGCTCAGGTACTATGACCATCCGAAACTGTCGAACCAAATTCCCCGACGGTAGTTATCGAGTGCCCTCCTCACGTACGGGATCACGTTCTCAGGAAGCGCGTCCATATCAAACCAGGCCAACTGATCACACCTATCGGGTTCCCTGTTCGTGATCTCGCCTGACCGCGAAGCGGCAACAAGGAAGAAGTCAATCCGTTCGTCATTGGACTTCCTGTGCATAACGCCGACTACTTGAAGATCCAGTGGGGAAATCTCAATGCCTGCTTCTTCCTGCGCTTCCCGTATCGCCGCCGCTTTGATCTCTTCGTCCCCGTCCAGATGGCCGGCGATGACGCTGTACTTTCCATCTTCATAGCCGGTATTGAATCGGCGCAGTAAAAGGACTTTGCCATCACGGATGAGGAAGAGATGCACGGTGGAAACCAGCTTGAACCTCTCTACTGCCACGTTTTCGTCCCTCGTTTCTGATTTGTCAGTACTCAAATAAGCTCTGCTCGCAACGCCTCTATTTGCTCTGGCCGCAGCTTCCCCAGGGGCCGTGCCACCAACGGACCGGCCTGGAGCGCCGGCACCTGCTCCTCGTAGGTGGGCACGCCCTCCACGCGGTAGAAAATCCCAATGGGGATGCGCTCGCCCCACTCATAGGCCCGTTCCCAGGCGGCGGCCTTGTCCGTCATGTCATGGTCGGTCTCCTCCAGCTTGTACACGCGCGGATTGTAGAAGTCATAGGAGCTAGGCCGATTGAAGGTGACGCAGGGCTGAAGCACGTCCACCAGGGCATAGCCCGGATGTTGCAAAGCCTCTCCGATGAGCCAGACCAGATGGCGCAGCTTGCCAGGGAAACCTCTGGCGACGAAAGTGGCCCCGGCGGCGATGGCCAGCGCCAGCGGCGGCACCGGCCGGTCGATGGCCCCCTCTGGCGAGGTGGGTGTGCGCATGCCGGGGTCGCTGGTTGGCGAATACTGGCCCTTGGTCAGGCCGTAGACGCGGTTGTTCTGCACCACGTCCACGATGCCAATGTTACGGCGAACAGCGTGCATCATGTGGCCCAGCCCCATGCCGTACCCGTCGCCGTCGCCGTGGACAGTCATGATCTTGAGGCCGTGGTTGGCCAGTCTGGCTCCAGTGGCCACGGGAAGGGCGCGGCCGTGGATAGTGTGAAAACCGCTCATTTTCATGTAATGAGGCAGCTTGCTGCCACAGCCGATGCCGGTGAAGATGACCACCTGGTGAGGCGCGATGTCCTGCTCGGCCAGGGCCATCTTGACGGCGTTCAATATGCCATGGTTGCCACATCCCGTGCACCAGGTGGGCGGGACGGGGCTGTTGAAGTCTTTACGAGTTACCATAATCTCTATCCTTCCTCCGTTCAAGTTTTAACTTCAGAGTTTCGAGTTTCGGGTTTCGAGTTTTGAGTTAACCCAAAACCCGAAACTCAAGACTCAAAACCGCTATTTGTATTTGGGGCCCTTGATTGATGTTTTCTGCAGGTAGGCGATAAAGCCACCTATGAGACGCATTGTCTCGTCGCACAATTTGTAGCCTTTGTCGAATTGCTCTAGCGTGATGTATTCCTGATCAAGGGCAATGTACAACTGGGATTGCACTTCACCGGTCGACGATTTAGCGATGGACAGAAACTGGATGAACTCAGCCCGTCCACCCCGCTCAAAGCCCTCGGCGATATTGGACATGACCGAGACTGCCGCTTTACGAATCTGACCCTTCAGAGCAAAATCACGGGCAAAGGCTTTCTGCTTGGTTACAGCATAGACAGAATTCGTCAGCTCCCGTGCCTTCTGCCAACCCTGAATATCCTCGTACCGTTCAATAGTAGCCATCAGTCCTCTTGGACAGTTGCGCGTTTCGAGTTTAGAGTATCGAGTCGGGCAAACTCGAAACCCGAAACTCAAAACTCGAAACTCGTGATGTATTCCGGAGTAAAGGCCCGGCCGTCATACTTCAGTATGCTGCTGTCCATTTGACGTCCGGTCTGGCTGCGGATTAGGGTTGCCAGTTGCCCGGTGGCGTTGACCTCCACCGCCACCAGCTTCCGGGCCTGCTCAAAGGCCGCCATCGCCGCCTCTGCAGGAAAGGGCCACAAGTCCGCGAAATGCAGCATGTTGGCCTGATCCGGCTGCCCTGCGTTCAGCCGATCCACCGCCTCCCGTAGCGGACCATAGGTGGAACCCCAGCAGACGAAGGTGACCTCCGCCTCGTCGGGGCCGTACCACTGTGGCCCGGACATCTCCTGGGCCATGCCGGTCAGCTTGCGCTGTCGCTTCTCCACCTGCGGCGTCCGCATCTCCGGCTCCTCGGTGATGCCCCACTCGGATC
>CAZGKH010000041.1:0-15812 GCA_964525665.1 uncultured Anaerolineae bacterium
CCCTCTTCTTTATACCCATCCTTTTGAATTGGATACTCATTCCCCTCGGATGGCTTGTCCTGTTCACTTTGACCACCAATGAGTCCGATATCTCGGACCCCCACGGTACCAGGGCCCTCGGTCTGGCCATGCTCCTGCAACTGGCAGCCAAAATCGTCCTCTTCCCTGATTTGCTGACCCGGTCTCCATTCGGTTCTCTGCTGTTCCCCTCACTGGGCCTTATCCTGGGGCGGTGGATACTTCCTCTGCTTCTGGCCGCCGTATCTGCGGGCCTGATGTGGGCCTACCTGAAGCGCGCGCACAGCCGATCCATCTTTGTCGCCTACTTTGTCTACGCAGTTGTTGATTCGCTCCTAACCTTGATAATCTACGTGACTCCCCTCATGGGGTAATTCGCGTTTCGAGTTTGGGGTTACGAGTTTCGAGTCAAATTGCGACGCAAGACTCACAACTCGAAACAGGTACGGACTTATGAAGTACACCGCTGCCGTCGGCGTCGTTCTCTCCCTCCTTGGCTGTGTGGCAATATCCTGTCAGTCTCCCTCACCGACCGCCATCAGCGCCCCGCCTCCAACCGCATCCTCCGCGCCCCATACCACCCGAACGCCCACCCCTGGCCCCGTCCCCTTGACAGACGCCGAGGCTATAGCGCTGATTGAAGAGGAAGCAACTAGTCGCGGTGTTTCTCCCGACACGTTGAGGATTACCATAAAGGGGGAGCCACGGTCAGCATCCATTCGCTACTCAAGCCCCTACAAAGTTGACAGCAACGTATTCCAGGTACAGATGATGTTCGTCGTTCTGACCGCGGCCGAAGCTATGGCCAGGGTACAGCCTCCCATCAAAGGCGGAATGCGTCTAGCTGTAGTGCCCGGAGGGGAGGGCGAAGTAGGGCTCCGAGTGACCTTCATTGATTGGCCCAGCCTGGAAGCGTGGGCTAATGGCTCCATCTCGGACCAAGAATTCATGAGTCAATGGACCAAGGGAGCCGTAACCAGGGAATGAAGTATCTACTCACCTTAATGCTCGCAGCGGACCCTAGTCCGCTGCTCCAACGGCGATAGCTAGCGCCGAAACCCGGGAAGAATACGCTTGGTCAGGGTCACAATGACCGCCAAGGCCACTGGACTAGGGTCCAGCGGGAGCGGGTCGGCCATCACAAGACCTTCAGCCATCGCGAGGGAGGTTAACTTGCTCCTGCGCCTTGCCGGACGGCTCATATCTCTGCTAATACTCCTGATTGTTCTGATCTTTCTGGTATCCCTAGCCATAAACCTGGGACAGGAGGGGAACCTGGGCGCGCTGCGATCAGCCGTTCCCTCCGCCGCAAGGTTCACCACCGACTACCTGAAGGGGCTAGTCCACGGTGACCTGGGAATCATCGCGTCCGGCCGTCGCGCCATCGCCAGCACCCCTGTAACCACTGAACTGGGCCGCGCCTTGCCAAAGTCCCTGGGTCTGATGGCCTTCGCACTGACGCTGGCCGCGCTGGTGGACAACCAGCCTCCCCCCATTGACAGCGGCAGATACTTGCGCCTAGAATCCCTGCCGTCCTTGCCCAACCTCCTCATCGGAGAATCCGCCGCCCGCCAGATTTTGGCAGAGGCGGGAGCAGACCTGGACGAACTCCAGGCAAAAATGGAAACAGGAGAGCAAATCGCGTTGCACACCGGTCTGTAAGTGAAGCTGACGTACGGCCTGGTTTACGAAGAGATGCCGGCAACCAATGTCATAGGCTACATACCCGGCCTGGACATAGACAGCCGGGGAGAGCGCATACTGGTGGCTGCCACTTACACCGGGGCGTCCCCAAAGAATAGGGCGATCTACCCCGGCGCAGACGAAAACGCCAGTGGGGTCGCCGTGATGCTGGAGACAGCTCGACTGATGCACGACCTGGAATTCGTGCCCAAGCGGACAGTGGTCTTCGCGGCCTTTGATGAAATGGGAGGAAGTGAGTTCGTCATGCATCCTGCCCTGCCGACCACCCGGTCGGATATTTGGACGGTGGTGACCCTTCATGGAGTGGGAGCAGGCGAGCCATACTTAACTCGGTCTGAAACGGGAACTGGCCCGGCCCACGCCTTTGACCAGAGCGCCCGGCGTTTCGGAGTGCGCACAGAGGAGCTGGACGGGTGGCTATCTTTCATCGTCTCCAACTACAGCCGCGTGAGTTACAACGAGCCACGGGTGTACGATTCCTACCAGGCCCTGACGGTAACTCGGCCTGGCGACGATCTCTCCGGCACGCCCGCCGACACGCTGGATCACCTGAATCCAAAACTGCTGGAAGAAGCAGGCAAGGCGGTGGCCCACTTCGTGATGGTGCTAAGTCAACGCTAACGAGAGCGCGTCTGGAATTTCGATTTCCGATTTTCGATTCAGAGACAGGTAGGCCGCAAATTGGACATCAAGACACTAATCAATCCCAACGAAATCGAGGAGTTAATCAGACAATACGGTCCCATCGAGCGGCGCAGCTATTCTTTGGAGAGAGAGGGGGAGCGTTGCCAGTACTGGCAGAGGGCGCTGACCACAAGACGCGGCGAAGTGATCTTCGTCGTCAAGCGGCCCGGCGGACTGATCCTGCACACCAAGGACATCTATCCCCCAGGCACCTATCGCCTGCCCAGCGGCGGAGTTAGCTGGGGGGAAAGCGTCCTGAGCGCGCTGCATCGAGAAGTTCGAGAAGAGATGGGATTGGCGATAGAGGTAGAGCGCTTCCTGGGTCTCCTGGAATACGAGATTCACTGCAAAGAAGTGATACTGCCTTTCGTCTCCTATGTCTTCTTGGTGAGGGGAAGTGAGGGAGATCTGATCCCTGAGGATGAGGAGGAACACATCCTGTCATTCCGCCAGGTATCAGTGGCCGATCTGGTGGCGGTAGCCGATAGCTTGCGAGCTTTGGGGGAAGATTGGCGAGATTGGGGAGAGTTTCGGGCCATCGGCCACGATTTCGTGGTCGAAGTGATGGGAGGTATCTGAGATGACGATGACACTCCAGAGGTACGTTGACCAGCGTATACCGCCACAGTTGAGGGAAGCGTTTGAGGAAATGATGAGCACGGCCACCGGCAGCCGGCTAGCTGCGTCATCAGCCCAGCGGAGAGCCCGCTACATCCTCGATCCCACGGGCAAACTAGGTGGGAGCGCGATGAGCATCAATCTGTTGAAGCTCGTCGTAATAGGCAAGGGTGCACTTGACGACCCGCCCTGGCTCATAAACTGCCTGGCTCACGAGGCTACGCACATAGAGCAGAAATACATCTCGGATTCCTTTGAGCAGGAATACGAAGCTTTCACTACTGCCGCCCAGGTGATGACGGAACTTGGTCTGCCAGATCCCTGGGGCTGGGATGCCCCAGAACTGCAAAACCTCTCGCCAGAGCAAGCGGCACGCCAAATCATGGAGCTTTACCCCGATCATCCCCTCTATGGCATGAACCCCGCCATTCCCGTGTATCAGGTTCGCGGAGCAAGAGAGCTCGTCGAGCTGGTGAAGCAAGGTTGGGCTTTGCTCAAGGCCGCCCTGGAGTCACCGCACGGCTAGACCTAACATTATGTAAAGGGGCGACGCACTTCAGAAGTGCGTCGCCCCTGCCGCTTAATCCACCATAGCGTTGGCGGCGATGACTCTGCGATACCAGTGTGCGCTGGCCTTCAACACACGGCGCTGTGTCTGGTAATCCACGTAGATCAGGCCGAAGCGCTTGGAGTAGCCATGCGCCCACTCGAAGTTGTCCATCAGCGACCAGACGAAATAGCCCTGCACCGGTACCCCGGCGGCGATGGCCTTAGCTGCTTCGGCGAAGTGAGCCTTTAGATACGCCACCCGCGACGGATCATCTACCTGCCCGTCGGGACCGATCTTATCCAGGTAGGCAGCGCCGTTCTCTGTGACGTAGAGCACCGGGAAGCTGTAGTCAAAATACAACCGTCCTAACATCTGGTAAAGAGCCTCCGGGTAGACCTCCCATCCCATCTCGGTTCTCTCCTCGTTGGGAAAGACTGTTCGAGGGGCGTTCTCGGCCTCGGGCGCCACTCTGCTGCGCACTACGCCACGCGCATAGTAGTTCACCCCAAGGAAATCGAGGGGAGTTGCCATCGCTTCCATGTCGCCTGGCTGCACGAAATCCAACGGACGTCCATAGTGCTGCACGATGTCCGCCGGGTAGCCCCGCGCTGAGAGGGGGTCGAGAAACCAGCGGTTGACAATGCCATCCTGTTGCCAGGCTGCCGCCCGGTCGGCAGCGCTGGGGGAGGCCGGGGTCTGGCCGCCCAGGTTTAGCGCGATTCCCAGTTGGGCAGCCGGGCTGTTGCGGCGGATGATGGGAACGGCCCAGCCGTGAGCCAACAGCAAGTGATGCGCCGCTGCCAGCGCCTCGTCGAGATCGGAGTGGCCAGGAGCATGCCATCCCTCAAGATACCCCAACATGGCACTGATGTGAGGCTCGTTGAGAGTCATCCAGCGTTTTACCCGATCCCCCAGCCTGCGAGAGACCAGATCGGCATATTCGACGAATGCCTCGGCCGTGCCCCGGATCGGCCAGCCGCCCTGATCTTGCAGGGCCTGCGGCAAGTCCCAGTGGTAGAGGGTGACGAAAGGCTCGATTCCCGCTTCCAGCAGCCCATCTACCAGTTGGTCGTAAAAATCTAACCCCGCTTGATTAACGCTCCCCCGTCCTGCTGGCAGCAAGCGAGGCCACGCTATCGAGAAGCGATAGGCTTGCAGCCCGATCTCTTCCATCAAGGCCACGTCGTCGCGCCAGCGATGGTAGTGATCAGCAGCAACGTCGCCCGTATCGCCATTGGCCACCTTGCCCGGCGTGTGGCTGAAGCGATCCCAAATGCTCTCGCCCTTGCCATCCTCGTCCCACGCCCCTTCGATCTGGTAGGAGGCGGTGGCCGCACCCCAGATGAAATCAGGTGGAAAAGAAGTGATCGTTGACATTAACATTCTCTCCTATCTTAAGTTCTGCTAGAGGCAATCCACTGCTATATCGTTCTCTTCCAGCCGCCGGCCTGCCTCATTCCAGACCTCTATGATCCGCTCCTGGCCGGGAAGAAGGTCGAAGTAGTTATCGCTGAACTTGGCGCCCGCTATGGGCACAACCAGCTTGACGAAATAGGCGTACGTGTCGGTGGCCAGCCTGACCTGGTGTGTCGCATCGTCCCTCTGGCTGATTTCCACCTTCAAGTTGGCCCTCGGCCTGACCAGCTCCTTGATCTCCACGAAGAAGTGGCGGTTGTCCGGGAACGAACCGCTTGAGGAGCGCACGGCCAAGTACTCCCGGCGGGGCTCTTCCATGTCCAGCTCATCGAAGGAAAGATTCCTGACTTTGACAGAGGCGTTGGCCGGCACTCGGACCTCCAGGACCTCCTCGTACAGCTTGCGGCCAGAGAAGTCACCGTGGAAGATGGTCACCGCGTCGCTGAAGTCCTTCAGGGTGTCATTGGTGATCCATAGCGAGACGCCATCCATTTCCTCTTTGAAGGAGGCTAACACCGGCGCGTAGGCTCTCTTAACGTAGAAGTAGCCGGCCTTGGGGAAGAGGTAATAGTCCAACACGCTCCAACTGAGGCCCGGCCAGCAGTCGTTCCACTGCCAGAAGAGGGTCCCGCTGCAGTGGAACTTCCGCCGCCGATAGTGTTCGATGCCGAACTTCAGCCCTTCGGCCTGACAAATCATGGAGAAGTCGAGGTATTCCTGTAGCGAGCCGGGCAGGCCGGTGTGGGCCAGCATCAACATATCCCCTTTGTCCCTGGGTTCGTCCTTGTTTCGGTAGAGCAGCTCGGGGCTGTTGAAATGTAGGGCCGCGACTGGCACGTTGCGTCGTAGCGTCTCCCACACCGGCGCGGCGTGCATACCGAACTCGCTGATGAAGCGAGCCGGATCCTCGGCGTAGTGGCGGTAGGAGATGCCCTCCGGCGAGAGGTCTCGCTTCGGCTCCTGGCCGAAGCGGCGGGGGTACACAGCACCGTGCCAGACCTGCCAGTTGTGGCGATCTCCCTGCCGTTCGTCATTGTGGTCGCTCCCACCATAGGGGCTGGAGGGCCAGTAGAGTCGACTGCCGTCCAACCGCTCCACGATGGGCGGCAATAGTTCGTGGTAAATTCTTTTGCCCGGAAAGTCCCGCCCCGGCTGCTGCCAGTTGACCATGTCGTCTATCCAGTCATTCTCGTTGTTGCCGCACCAGAGGGCCAGGCAGGGACGGTTGCGCAGCCGTCGCACCACCGCCTCCGCCTCGCGCTCCACCTCGGCCAAAAAAGGAGCATCGTCGGGATATAGCGCACAGGCGAACATGAAATCCTGCCAGATGAGGATACCCAGCTCGTCGCAGAGACGGTAAAAGGCATCCTTCTCGTAGATGCCGCCACCCCAGACCCGCAGCATGTTCACGTTGGCCTCTACAGCCAGCTCCAAGAGATGGCGGTAGCGAGCCTCGTCCACCTGAGCCACGAAGGAATCCGCCGGGATCCAGTTGGCCCCCTTGGCGAACAACTTGACACCATTGAGCACGAAGGTAAAGAATCGGGCGCCCGGCTCATCTGCATCGGGCGATTGATCCACCTCGATGGTGCGAATGCCCACTTGCTCGCAGTGGGTGTCCAGGGTCTTCCCGCCAGCTTGCAGGGCGACCTCCAGTTCGTAGAGGGCCGGCTCGCCCAGGTCGTGGGCCCACCACAAGGCAGGATCGGGGATGGTGAAAGCCACCTCCGCCTGGCCATTGGCTAGCGAGACCCGGTCGGTTAGCCGCTGCTCGCCCCGGCTCAGGGTGATCTGCGCTTCCAGGCCTGGCACATCGGCCCAGCGCTCGGCCTCGACAAGAACGGTGGCTTCTGCGGCTTGGAGGCGGATGGCCGTGGTCTTGAAGAAGACCCCACCTAAGCGAGCGCCCACGTAACGGCGCAGCGTCACTCCCTGCCATAAGCCCACGCTCACCAGTCGCGGCGCCCAGTCCCAACCGAAGTTGCACTGGGCCTTGCGCACCCAGGCCCGCTCAGGGTCACGGCCCCACTGCCCCTCGATCTCCTGCTCGCCGACGGATGCTGCCACCGGCTCAAAGCGCACAGCCAAAGTGTTGTCTTCATCCACTCGCAGATGCTCCGTCACGTCAAAAGCGGCGGCGATGAACATGTTCCGATGGCGGCCGATCTCAGCCCCGTTCAGATAGATGGTGGCCAAGGTGTCCAGGCCGTCGAAGGTCAGCAGGTACCTGGCCTCGGCGTCATCCTGGCCTGGAGGCGCTTCGAACGTCGTGCGATACCACCACTCCTGGCCTTCCACCCATTGGCAAGTTTCCGCGTTCATGTTGTAGAAGGGCGGCGACAGGCGTCCGATCTCCACCAATGCTGTGTGCACATCTCCGGGCACGGAAGCTGGGTGCCAACCTGTATCATCATAGTCAGGCAGGTGTGCGCCTGCCGCCAGCCCCTGCCCCGGCGTGAAGTCCCTCAACTTCCATATTCCATTCAGATTCAGGGTGATGGGTTCAGACATGGCTTGCCTCCTGTTTCAGCCTCAGTTCGCCAGGCAGACTGGCTCGCATGTTAGCATAGACAGCCTCGTTGACCTCCGCTCCCAGATTCTCCAAAGCCCGTAAAACCGCTCCTACCACCGGCTCGAACTCCGGGAGGACGATGGTGGCCCGGGGAGCCACCCTGTGCACCGCCTGCGTAATCGTGTCCACCAACAGCGGCCCCTTGCCCTTGAACACGCTGCCACCCAGCACTACCTCCACATCGGTGGTCTCCAACCCCAGCCGCTTGATGATGGCGTTGGCCGTGGTTCCCACCTCGGTCCCTACTCGCACCACGAGAGCCTGGGCCACCTGGTCCCCTGCATAGGCTGCCTCGAAGACGAGAGGCACCAGGGCGAGGAGGCGGCGTTGGTCAAACCGGCTTTGGTAGAGCTGCGAGATCAGCTCCTCCACCGAAGGGAGCCCCAGGGCAGTGAGAACCATCTCCGTCAGCGCGGTGGGTTGGCCGCGCCCATCCCAGGCCCGGCAGATGAGACGGATCACCTCCTGGGCGATGTCGCCGCCCCCGCCCCAGTCGCCCGACAGCGCGCCCAGGCCCGGCAGTTGGATCTCCCGCCCGTCGAGCCCGATGCCGCCCGCATTGAAGCCGGTGCCGCTTATGACGGCCACACCCCAACTGCGCCTGAGGCCAGCTCGCAGGGCGACCATGGTATCGTTCTTGATGCGCACCTGCCGGGCGAGGCCCATCCCCTCGACAGCCGGAGTGAGGAGAGCGTAGTCCACGGGCAAGTCGGCCCCGGCCAGGCCGAAGAAGCCGAAGTCCACAGGAGGAGACACGCCAGCCTCAGCCAGAGCTTCCTCGGAGGATCGTCTGATCTCGGCCAGGGCCGGCTCTAGCCCGGTCGTCTGGTGATTGCCCGGCCCGCCCTGGCCGAACCCCAGGATATGGCCATCCACGTCGGCCACCAGAGCGAAGGTCTTGGTTGCGCCAGCGTCTACGCCCAGAACGAGACTCATGCTCTCTCCTCGAATTGCGGCGGGTAGGCCATAGATGGGCGAAGGTGTCCTCACCGAGCCTCATCCCGCCTCGCTCAGGAGACCTTCGGCGATCTCAGAGACCTCTCGAATTGCGGCAGGTAGGCCCGGTTGACCTCCTTGATGGCCGCCCAGAGTTCCTGGGCCACAGCAAAGGAGGGCGCCAAGGGATGGGCCAGAAGAGCTTGCAGGGCCACTTGCTCGTCCCCTTCTACCCCGGCCAGCACTGTCAGTTCCTCGTAGGCCTTGACTGCCTGGGTCAGCCCCCGTGTGGCCGGGGACATGGGGGTCACGGGGATCGCCTGGGCGCCGCTTCGGCTGATCACTGAGGGCAGCTCCACCACACAGTGCGGAGGTAGGTCGGGCAGGGCGCCGTTATTGCGCGTGTTGACGATGTGCACTTCACCCTTGTCGTGGTGGATGGCGCTGATGACGGCCACGGCTGCGGTGGAATAGTGCGCGCCACCCCGCTTCTCCAGCAGCTTGGGTTTGTGGCTGAGGTTGGGGTCAGCGTAGAGCTCCAGCAGGCCGGCTTCAATCTGCTGTACGACCTCTCCCCGGGTTTTCATCGCCTGGCGTTGCTCGGCCACAACCCGGTCGTGGTTGTAGTAGTAGTTCAGATAGTAACTGGGGAGCATGGCCAGCGTCTCCAGGAGCTCTGGGGAAAATGGGGATTCGCCTGCTCTTGCCTGGGCCACGGCAGTCTCTAGCACGCGGTCAAAGACGTCCTCGCCGTCCAATCTCACGCCGCGAATCCAGCTCAGGTGGTTCAGGCCAACGTAGTCCAACTGGATGCGATCAGGGGCGACGCCTAACTGCCGGGCGATGCCCCGCTGGAAGCCAATGGGTGAGTTGCACAGACCAATAGTCGGGATAGTGGTGTATTTGAGCAGGGCCTCGGTGATGAGGCCCGACGGATTGGTGAAATTGATGAGATGGGCCTCTGGCGCCACCTCGGCCATGTCGTGGGCAATGTCCAGGAGCACGGGGATGGTGCGCAGGGCCTTGGCGAAGCCGCCTGGCCCGGTGGTCTCCTGCCCCACCACCCCAAATCTAGGAGGGATCTTCTCGTCCTGGATACGGCAGGCCAGTCCACCCACACGAATCTGAGTAATGACGTAGTCAGCCCCGTCGAGCGCTTCTTTCCGCCGAGTAGTAAGCTTCAGTTCGATCTCGGCCCCCGTTAGCGAAGCGGCCTCGGCCGCCCACAACATGCGCTCCGCCAGTCCGCCTACAATGCGCAATCTGTTCTCAGCAATGTCCATCAGAGCGATGGTCGCCACCGGCAACTCGTCCCGTCTCTCGATGAAGCCCTCGATGAGCTCCGGAGTATAGGTGCTCCCCCCACCGATGACACAGATCTTCAGCCCCCTCACTTGACGCTCACCTCCACCGTCACCTCCGTCTGACCCTCAGTGGGCAGAGGGACGATGTCCCCCTCAATCGGCTGGCCGTCCACAGTCAACGAAAGCGTGTTTCCCTTGCCCACTCGCTTGACGGAGATATGGTAGGTCACGCCGCGATAGGCACGACTGGCCTTGAAGCCCGGCCAGTGGCTGGGGATGACGGGAGAGATCTGCAAACCCTCGTAGGTGGGTCGAATGCCCAGAATCCACTGGGTAACGGCCACGTAGTTCCAGGCGGCGGCGCCAGTCAGCCATGAGTTCTTGGCCTCGCCGTGGGTGGGGGCGTCGCGCCCGGCGATCATCTGGGCGTAGACATACGGCTCGCAGCGATGCACCTCGCTGATGGCTTCCCGCGCCGACGGGCTGATGCGCAGATAGTAGTCGTGCGCCTGGTCGCCATGCCCGATGATCGCCTCGGCGATCATGATCCAGGGATTGGTGTGGCAGAAGATGCCGGCGTTCTCTTTGTAGCCGGGTGGGTAGGACGAGATCTCGCCCAAATGCAGGTAGTAGCGCGAGTAGGCAGGTTGCTGAAGGACAATGCCATGCGGGGTGGCCAGACGTTCCCTCACCGCCGCCAGCGCCCGCTCGGCCCGGCCATCTTCCAGGCCGATGCTGGCCATCACACAGAAGCCCTGCGGCTCGACAAAGATCCGGCCTTCCTCGGATTCGTGCGACCCCACCTTGCGCCCGAAGGCATCGTAGGCCCGCAGGAACCACTCGCCGTCCCAGCCGTGCTCAAGAATGGTCGCCTCCAGCCGCTGCGCCGCCTCCACGTAGGATTGAGCATCGCTGACCCGCTGACCCGCTGATTCGCTGATTCGCGCCAGCTCCTTCGCCGCCAGCACGAACAACCCAGCGATGAACACCGACTCGGCCACCTTGCCCTCCCTGGTGACTACAGTCTGAAATGATTCGCCCGGCGCATCGGAGAAGGTGTTCAGATTCAGGCAGTCGTTCCAATCAGCGCGGCCGATAAGGGGGAGGCCGTGCGGCCCCAGGCGCTCCAGCGTGTAGCGCAGACTGCGCTGCAAGTGCTCGTAGAGGGGCGTCTCGCTGCCGGCCCGGCTATCGTAGGGCACTAGCTCATCCAGGATGCTCCAGTCGCCTGTCTCCTTCAGGTAGGCCGCCACGCTGAGGATTAGCCACAGGGGATCATCGTTGAAGCCACTTCCGACTTCGTCGTTGCCGCGCTTGGTGAGGGGCTGGTACTGGTGATACGCGCCGCCTGTCTCCAGTTGCGTGGCCGCCAGGTCCAAAATGCGCTGACGAGCTCGTTTCGGAACCGTATGGACGGTCCCCAGCAGATCCTGGTTGGAGTCCCGAAAGCCGACACCCCGTCCGATGCCCGATTCAAACAACGAAGCCGACCGCGACAGGTTAAAAGTGATCATGTTCTGGTAGACGTTCCAGACGTTGACCATGCGGTTGGTGTGAACATCTGGTGTTTCCACCTGCAAGATGCCCAACAGGCCGTCCCAGTAGGCGCAGAGCGCCTCAAAGGCGGCCTCCACGTTGTCTTTGTCCAAGTACCGGGCGATGATGGGCTTGACTGTCTGTTTGTTGATGGTCTGTGAGCCGGGAGGATCGAACTTCCGATCGGGAGGGTTCTCGTGGTAGCCAAGCAGGAAGATGATCCGGTGGCTTTCGCCAGGCTGGAGGGTGACTTGAGTGTGGTGCGATCCCATCGGCGCCCAGCCGTGGGCTACGGAATCAAACGAATGTCCGCGCTCGACCGCTGCCGGGTTCTCCCACCCTCGGTACGGTCCCAGAAAGGCATCGCGCTGGGTGTCGAACCCGACCAGTGCCTCGGAGCAGGCGAAGAAGGCGAAGTGATTTCGCCTTTCGCGGTACTCGGTCTTGTGGTAGATTATGCCATCCTCGATCTCCACCTCGCCGATGTTGAAATTGCGCTGAAAGTTGGTGGCATCGTCATGGGCATCCCATAGGCAAAACTCGACGCTGGAGAAAACCGAGAGGCTGGCGGCATCCTCGCGCCGATTGGTCAGCGTGAGGTGCCAGATTTCCAGGCTCTCCCCCAACGGAACGAAGTATCGAGTTTGCGCTTCCACCCCCCTGTGGCTGGAACCGATGACCGAGTAGCCTAGCCCATGCCGGCAGACGTAGTTCTCCAGATTGCTGCAGGTGGGTTGCCAGGAGGGAGACCAGAACTCTCCCCTGTCGTTGTCCCGAACGTAGATGTAGCGTCCGCCGCAATCCAGGGGGACGTTGTTGTAACGATAGCGGCTGATACGCCGCAGTCGGGCATCGCGATAGAAGGAATACCCTCCTGCAGTGTTGGAGATCAGGCCAAAATAAGCCTCGCTCCCCAGGTAGTTGATCCAGGGGAGCGGGGTATCGGGCCGCGTGATGACGTACTCGCGGCGTTGATCGTCAAAGTGTCCGTAACGCATAGTCTCCTTCAGAGAGAATTCTCTTTGATGAAATCAATTAGCTCGTCGGCTTTCGCAAAGGCCAGACAGGTCACGGTGTCGGCCCCGCCGTAGTAGATGGCGATCCGACCGGTGGCGGCATCGGTCAGGGCGGCGCAGGGGAAGACCACATTGGGTACATCGCCAACCTGCTCATAGATTTCCTTCGGATGCAGCAGATACGGTTCGGTGCGGTAGAGCACCTTCCAGGGCTGTTCGATATCCAGCAGCGCGGCGCCCATGGAGTAGACGAAGCCATTACAGGAGGTCAGCACGCCATGGTAGAGCATCAGCCAGCCTTCGGTGGTTTCAATGGGGATGGGGCCGGCGCCGATCTTGGTGCTCTGCCAGCCGCCGGCGGGCCGCATGACCAGGCAATGCTTGCCCCAATAGGTCATATCGGGGCTTTCGGAGTAGTAGATCTCTCCAAATGGCGTGTGTCCCCTGTCACTGGGGCGGCTGAGCATGGCGAAGTTCCCATTGATTCGGCGCGGGAACAGGACGCCGTTTCGATTGAAGGGTAGGAAGGCGTTCTCCATCTGGTAGAAGGTCTCGAAGTCGTAGGTGTAAGCTACCCCGATGGTCGGCCAGCCGGCGAAGTTGTTGCACCAGGTGACGTAGTAGCGATCTTCGATCCAGCAGACGCGCGGGTCGTAGCCATAGCCCCACTTCATCGGTTCGAAGCCTTCGGCGGGCTGAAACCGGATGCGTTCGTTGTCAATCTCCCAGTTCAGTCCGTCCTGGCTGCGTCCGGCGTGCAGTTGCATGGCACGGCGTTTGTCGTCGCAACGAAAGACTCCGCGGAACTCGCCCTGATACGGTACCACGGCCGAGTTGAAGATGCTGTTGGACGAGGGGATCAGATCGCGCGGGATTACGGGGTTCTTCGAGTAGCGCCAGACCACTTCGTTGCAGCCGGGAGGGCGTTCTTCCCAGGGGGTGTTGGGCAATTTGGGACCAATGATCTTTGCCTTTGACATGCCTTACTTCCCCTCTGCATATTAGAACACGGATGGGCAGGATTTACGGATTCTCTCTCAATCCAGGCCAATTGATCCGCAAATCCTGCGAATCCGTGTTCTCTTACTGATTGCGACGATAGGCTAAGACGGGACGCGGCACTACTGGGGTGGCGCCTCGCCCTCAAAGTCAAAGTTCTCTACGAGGCGAATATCGCGGGACGAGCTGCCGACCAACACCTGAAACTCGCCCGATTCGGCGACCCAGCGTTTTGACGCCGGGTCATAGTATGACAAGGCTTCTTGATCGAGCGTGAATTCGATCGTTCTGGTCTCGCCTGGCTCGAGTTTGACTTTGGCAAATGCCCGCAACTCCTTCTCGGGACGTACCAAGCGCGATTGGGTGTCACGCACATATACCTGAACGACTTCCTTGCCTGCCCGGCTCCCTGTATTCTCTACATCCACGGTGAAACCGATGGTCTCTCCCGCGGCGAACCTGGGCTTGCTCAACTCTAGGTTGCGATAGGCAAACGTCGTATAGGACAGCCCGTAGCCAAACGGGAACAAGGGAGCAATGTCCTTCTTTTCATAGTACCGGTAGCCGACAAACAACCCTTCGCCGTACAACACCTGGCCGTTCTCGCCAGGGTAGTTGAGGTAGGCAGGATTGTCCTGCAGTCGCTTGGGAAACGTCGTCGGCAGCTTGCCAGAAGGGTTCACGTCGCCAAACAGCACGTCGGCAATGGCATTGCCCGTTTCCTGGCCGAGATACCAGGCCTGTACCACTGCCGCGACGTTGCCCAGCCAGTTCATATTCAACGACGAGCCAACATTGAGGACGACGATGGTGTTGGGATTGGCGGCCGCGACCTGCTCGATCAGCGCGGCCTGGTCGCCTGGCAGCTCCATGTCGGGCCGGTCGAATCCCTCGCTCTCCCATTCGTCCGTCAGCCCGGCAAAGACAATGGCCACGTCACACTCGGCAGCCAACGCAGCCGCTTGCTGGATGGAGTCAGCCGGGATCTTGAGCCTGCAGCCGACGCGAAGGCCCTGGAAGAATGAGCCCGGCTGCGAAGCGTACTCGATCCGCAACTGGTGCGCCTGTCCCGCCTCCAGCGATATCTCTACCCTTTCGCTCGCCCTCCTATCAAAGGACACATCCTCTCTTTCAATGTCGGCGCTCAGATCACCATCCACGAACAGCTTGCATTTGCCGACGCTCGACAGACCCAATTCGTAGACGCCGGTCTCTGGTACCGAGAGCACTCCTGTTATGCAAGCTGCAAAGCTGACCGGATCAACGCCCGGCACGGCCTCGCCCAACCAGACTTTGTCCAGCCTGTCAACTGTCTCGGTGTGGACGGGATCGCCGGATAGATCCGGACCGCGATAGTACTCGACCGTGATCTCGTCGGCCAACAGGCTTGAGTCGAGCACCGGCAGGTGTTTGCGCGTGACGCAGCCCAGGGCATAGTGAACCTGCGCAGACGCGCCCGCCCGATCTTGGATGGCTTGGAGCGGCGCGACCACATAGTGTGGGCGAACGCGACAACTGCCGCCACCGATAAAAGAGGGGCGCTGGGCGTTTTCACCGATCACGGCAACCGACTTCAGCGCCTTGGCATCAAGGGGCAGAAGCGACCTGTTGTTCTTGAGCAGAACAATGGCTTCGGCGGCAGCTTTGCGCGCCAGGTGGCGATGTTCCTCAAGATCAATCGCTTGCTCCGGTTGTAGCTCCGGCTGTTCAAAGAGACCTGCCTTGAGCATCGTCCGCAGCAGACGGCGAACTTTGTCGTTGATAGCTTCTTCGCTGGCCTCTCCGCTTTGCACCGCAGCCAATGCCTTCTCCCCCATCCAGCGCGCGGGTCCGGGCATCTCTAGATCCAGTCCACTCTTGGCAACATTGGGGCTGTACGTCCCGAACCAGTCGCTTATGACGATGCCCTGGAAGTCCCATTCGCGCTTCAGGATATCGAGCAGCAGGTAGTCGTTTTCGGAGGCAAAGACACCGTTGACCCGATTGTACGACGACATCACCGCCCACGGCTTGGCCTCACGAACGGCAACCTGGAACGGTCGCAGGTAGATCTCTCGCAGGGCCCGCTCTCCAACCTCGGAGCTGATAGAGTGGCGTTCAAACTCTGAGTCATTGCACACAAAGTGCTTGATGCACGAGCCCACGCCTCCACTCTGCAGCCCGTTGATGTAGGCGGTAGCCATCTGACCAGTGAGGTACGGATCTTCGGAATAGCACTCGAAGTTCCGGCCCGCCAGGGGAGAGCGGTGGATGTTGACAGTGGGAGCCAGCAGAATGTGGGCGCCTTTAGCCCGGGTCTCTTGGGCCAACGCTTTGCCCACGTCCCTTATCAGGTCCGGATCCCAGGTTGCGGCCAGCGCCACTCCGGCGGGGAAGCAAGCCGAAGTCGGCCCGTCCGCACAACCCGCGGCCCGGGCGCGCAGCGCACCGTCGGGCGCGAGCCACGGCAGAGTAGAACG
>CAZGKH010000042.1:0-9404 GCA_964525665.1 uncultured Anaerolineae bacterium
TGTGGCCGGCAGTTACTGGTTGTACGCCCGCCGGGACATCCCTTCGGTGACATGAGGAGGTTGTGCGATGAACATTTTTCTGAGAGAACTCAAGGCGAACTTCAAATCATTGCTCATCTGGGGCGTGATTGTCGTCCTGCTGACCGTGGTTGGCTTTGCCAAATTCTCCGCCTATGCCAATAATCCAGAAATGCTGGCCATTATGGACAGCATGCCCCAGGCGCTCCTGGATGCGTTCAACCTGAGGGCCTTCAACCTGACCACGTTGAGTGGCTTTTTCGGCGTGATGTTCACCTACTTTGCGCTCATCGCCGGCATTGCCGCGGCCATGTGGGGCAGCGACATCATCTCCAAGGAAGAGCGCGACAAAACCGTCGAGTTTTCGCTCACCCTGCCGGTGACGCGCAGCAAAGTGGTCACGGCCAAGACGCTGGCCGCGCTGGTCAATTGCATCGGCCTGCTGCTGATTACCTGGGGCATCACGGTCGTCAGTGTCCAGTCTTACCAGCCGGACAGCGAATTCTATGGCTTTTTGAACCTGTCCATGCTGCCTTTGTTCATCATGCAGTTGATCTTCCTATCCATCGGCATTTTCCTGGGCTGCGCCATGCAACAGTACAAACGGGCCGGTTCGGTGGCGGTATCCCTGTTGCTGGCCACTTATTTCTTCTCCATCATCTCCGGGATGCACGAGAAACTGGAGTTTCTCAAGTACTTTTCTCCCTTCAAGTATTTCGATGCCGGGAGGTTGCTGCGTGAATCCAGGATTGATCTGGGCTTCGTATGGCTGTCGGTGGTGATCGTTTTGGTGAGCATGGTGGGCGCCTATCTGACGTACTCGAGGAGAGATTTGTACATTTAGCTACCTGGCACTTTTCGAAGTGAGTACCCTCAGGGTGCGCACGTTTCTAACAGAAACTATTGATATCTAGGGATACCTCACTCCTCATAAAGCGGCCTGTTTGTGCACCATGTCGTTGACCAGTACAAACCTCTCCGAAAAGGCTGGGTTTGGGGTAGAAGGATCATTCTGGTCAAAGGTGCACAGTCGTCCGGGTAGTGGAGCCAGGGTTTGGTGTTCGGTGGAGAGGTGATGCGAAATGGGTCAAGCGGGAGGTCTGAAATGCCTCCCGTTTTTTTCTTTTCGGGCTGGCAGCATACTCGTGGTTGACCTGCAAGGGCTTCTGGTGTATAATGTTGAGTAACAAGATATGCAGACTTCTGTCCTGTTGTGGCAAGTTTGTTAGACGGACGAGATTTCTGCATCGCTCAAACCTATTTTCGTGGGAAGGGCCAAAGCAAGCCAATGAACACGTGGGAAGGGGAGTTGAAGGCCCATAAGCGAGTCAATCGCTGCCCAGAGCGCCCTGGGTGGCCTACATCGCCTTGCTTGGAAGGGGTTGAGGGCATGGCGTTGGCCGCTATCCCTCTTCAAGCAACGGACGAGGCGTCGGCTTGCTTGGGCCGACGGCTTTTGGTGACCCTGGTGCTCGCCTAGCTCACCTCCACACCTGGTACCAGGCATAGGTCTTTCACGTTCCCCTCCCGGATCACCTGTCGCACTGTACCTGCTGGTACAGCACGGTGCAAGGAGCGACAATCAGCTTGCACTCCTAGCCACAGCAAGTCCATCAACTTGCTCCAATCGGTTTGTCCTCGTCGGTTATGCAGGAACTCGAAGCACTGAGTCCTGTACGTCCTCAGTACAGGGCGAGCAACGTAGAGGGGCAAATAGATTTTGGAGACGCCGTGATGCTTACGCAAGTGCTCCTGCAACAGATTCCACAATCCTTCGGCGGTGTTGACGTGCACTTCTCCACGGGCGTACTCTCCCTGACTATGGTTGACCGTCTCGTGCTGGTAGCCTAGCTTCCCTCCCCATGTACTCAGTTCCCATAGGACGGGATAAGCATGGCCTATTTTCCCATATCTGTCAAGTTGGTAAAGATCGTTCCCACGAAAGTAGACTTGAGCGATACCCAATATCCAATACCCTCCAAGATTAGGTGAGCTAGACATGCCCGGTTCGAAGGTGTCCCTGGTAATAATGACAGGCTCCAGCGAGAGGAGCGAGGTGGAGAGAATGGTGGCCCTGGCTCGTCAGGCCATAACCCTCGATACGGTCGAGAGAGCCCTCGTTGTCGAAACCATAGGCCCCATCGTGCTGGTCACGGATTCCGTTTCGCTGGCGGAGGGTCTGCGGGGGATGCCGGTGCACGTTGAGCTGGGAACACCCGGCCAGGAATTCCACTTTGGGCAGCGATTGCAGAAGCTGATCAACCAACAGGACATGGAGAAGGTCTTCTACGTCGGGGGAGGAAGCAGCGCGCTGCTCTCCAGCGAGGAAATGGGGCGCATCGCCGAGACGCTCCTCACCGCCAACGAGCTCGTCATCGCCAACAACTTCTACTCCACCGATTTCGCTGCCTTTGCCCCTGCTCAAGCCATCAATTCGATAGGACCCTCGACCCTGACCCTCGACAACGACCTCGCCTGGCGTTTGGTGAAAAGGGCTGGCCTGCCGTGTAAAGAGTTGCCTCGTAGCGCTGCCACTCAACTGGATGTAGACACCCCCACCGACCTGATGACTCTGAAGCCCCACCCCGGCGTGGGGCCTCACACCCGACGCTATCTAGATAGCCTTGAACTGGATACCTCCCACATCGAGCAGGCGCTGAAGTTGTTCACCGACCGTGAAGCCGAAATTCTGGTGGCCGGGCGAGTGTCGGCTACGACCTGGGCCTACCTGGAGTCCGAGACAGCCTGTCGGGTGCGCCTGTTCTCCGAGGAACGAGGCATGCGCGCCAGTGGCCGCCAGACGCGGGGCGAGGCTCTGTCTCTGCTAGGGTTTTATCTGGAGGAGGTGGGGCTAGAGAGATTCTTCGCTACCCTGGCGGAAATGAGCCAGGCTGTCTTTCTGGATAGCCGTGTCCTCTTCGCCCACCGGCGAATCTGGCCGTCCGCCGCCGACCGCTTCTACTCAGACCTGCGCCAGGCGGAGAAAATCAGTGACCCCTGGGTGCGCCGCTTCACCGAGGCGGCCATCGAAGCTCCCATTCCCATCGTCCTGGGCGGCCACTCCCTGGTCTCCGGCGGCTTGTACGCCCTGGTGGAGGCGGCCTGGGCCAGGGGCGTGGATTTGGCGAGGCATGTGGAAAAGCTGAGGCACTGAAAAGCTGGATGTTGGATGTTGGACGTTGGATATTAGATATTGGAGATTGGAGATTAGTCCTCTAATTTCCACTTTCCAACTTCCAGCTTCCAAGAGAGGAGGATGAGATGATAAAGATGATCGGCCTTAAACAGGCCAAGACGGATTTGGAACGGCTGGCTGAGGAGATATGGCGCAGCCAAGATCGCCTGCTCATTGAGAAGGATGGTCTCCCCATAGCCGTGCTGCTCAGTATTGACGACTTCAAGGATCTGATGAAAACCGTCGGTGAGCTGACCGACTCCGAATACTTGGCCAGCATCAGAGAAACAAGAGCGGAATATAGGCGTGGCGAAGTAGACACGTTGGAGGCCCCTTATACAATCGCTAGGGATGTCGACAGAATGAGCTTTCAGGTAGTGATCGAATTGAGGAACAAGCAGGGGGCCCAAATGGTGCTCCAGGCCATTGACGCCCATAAAACCCGACTGCGGGCTGGAATCGAACGAACAAGGCGCCGCATAGCCCAGTTTGAGGAGCGTTACGGTGTGGACACTGCCCACTTCTTGCAAGAGATGGCAGCCGAGGACCTGGAGGGCGGCGACCTGGAGTATGTAGAATGGGCTGGAGAAGCCAAGCTGTTAGAAGGGCTGGAAACCGAGCTGGCGGAGCTGGAATATGCCCGTTACCACCTTCCCTGAATACGCCCGCGCGATACAGGATGTTTTAGACACCGTTGTAGCCACAGGCGAAGCTAATGTGGTGAACGTGCGAAAAGACCAGCGTTCCTTGATGCAAGGTTTCATCGCTGGCATGATCCAATTCAGTGATGGATCGGAACTGCATTTCCGTGAGTTCGTGAATGTCACTTTGCTCGAACCCAGACTGATGTACGCTTATCATTACCAGGATGCGAGCGACATGCTCATCTTCCGTTACGACAATGCGGCCCATCGCCCACCATTGCCACGAGCAGAACATAAGCACACACTGGCAGTTGTAGAAGTGTCACTTGCACCCACGTTGGCCCAAGTTATTGATGAAATCTTCACTTCAGTGACTCAAACCAGCACCAAACAAAGGAGTTTGAACTAATGAACCCAGCAGAAGAAAACCAAGAGTACTGGGACCTCGCCTTCGGAAAGGACCTGGCCGAGGTGGACCCCGACGTAGCTGACCTGATCGCCTTCGAGGAGGAGAGACAGGCCAGGAAGCTGATCATGATCCCCTCGGAGAGCTACTGCCCCAAGCCAGTCCGCGAGGCGCTGGGGAGCGTTTTCAACAACATCTACGCCGAGGGCTATCCCCGCCTGCAGATGACCCGGGACGACATAGAGCTGCTCACCCAGTTCGACCACGAGCTGGCCCACTACCGGCGCTACGCCGACAGGCGGTTCTACAAGGGGGTTGACTACGTGGACCTCATCGAGTGCCTAGCCCAGAGACGGGTGGCCGCGTGTTTCGCCAACGAGAGGGCGAGCGCGGACCAGATTTACGTGAACGTCCAACCCCTCTCAGGCTCGCCGGCCAACCTCTCAGTCTACGAAGCCCTCCTCGATCCAGGCGACACCATCATGGGTCTGGCCCTCCCCCAGGGCGGACACCTCACCCACGGCAGCCCTTTCAACATCTCCGGCCGCCGCTACAACGTCGTCGCCTACGCGGCCAGCAGGACCACCGCGAAGCTGGACTACGACCAGATCATGGAACTAGCTCTTGAGCACAGGCCCAAGATCATCGTGGCCGGATTCACTTCCTATTCCTGGGCCCCCGACTGGGAGAAATTCCGCGAGATCTCCGACGCCTGCGGGGCGCTCCTCATGGCCGACGTTGCCCACACGGCGGGACTTGCCATCGCTGGGGCGTATCCCAACCCGGTGGGCATCGCCGACGTCACCACCTTCACCACTCACAAGACCTTCTTCGGCCCGCGCGGAGCAGCCATCATGACCACCGATGAGGACATAGCCGATCTGATAGACAACGCTGTTTTCCCCGGCCGGCAAGGCGGGCCTCACGTTCATAAGTTCGCCGCCATCGCCGTCGCCGCTCAGATAGCTCAGACAGATGCGTTCAAGCGGCTGCAATATCGAATCGTGGATAACTGCGTGGCCCTGGCCGAAGGACTGCAGAAGCGCGGCCTGAAGCTGGCCTACGGCGGGACGAACACCCACCTCCTCGTCATTGACCTCAACCCTCTCAAGTCTCCTGAGGGCTTCCCCCTAAAGGGCGAGATAGCAGCCCGCATCCTGGACCTGGCGGGCATCGTGGTCAACAAGAACACCATCCCCGGCGACGAGGACGCCAGCGAGGCCAGCGGCATCCGCCTGGGGACACCCTGGCTCACCCAGCGCGGGATGCGCAAGGCGGAGATGGACAAGATCGCCGAGCTCATCCACCACGTCATCGTCAACATCAAGCCCTTCAGCTACATGGGATTGACCGGGCCGCTGTGGAGGGGGAAGATTGATCTGGACATCCTGGAGGAAGTGAAGCTCGAGGTAGCAGAGCTGGCCAGCGGAGCCGAGGTCGAAACCCCGGCCCAGGGGATCGGCTATCCTCACTACTATTTCCTGCGTGAAACGTCAAACGTTAAACGTCAAACGTCAAACGTCAAGCGTGAAGCGTCAGATATGGGGCTGCTGGAGGTGATCGGCGAGAGGGCCATGCCTTTCTTGCAGCAGGTATCCACCAACGATGCGTCGAAGCTCCAGCCTGGTCAGAGCCAGCGCTCCTTCCTGCTGGGCGCCCAGGGGCAGCTCATTGGTAGCATCTCCATCTTGCGCCTGGAGCCGGACCGATGGGGACGCGACCACTACGTCGTGAGAACCAACCCCACCAACACCGACAGGGTGAAAGCCTGGTTCCGTGGCCTCGCCGACGGGTACATCCTATTCGACGACGAGGACATCTTCCGCAAGGTCGAGGGGCCAGTAGTGGTCAGGGATCTATCGGAAGCTGGAAATGGGACACTTCCAATCCCCAATCCCCAATCTCTAATCTCCAACCTCCAACCTCCAACCTCCAATCTCCAACCTCCAACCGGCCTCTCGCTCTATCACGCAGGCCACGATGCCCTGTTCCACCTCTCCAAGCCCTACTTCGTCGGGCAGAAGAGCCTGGAAAGCGTCAGGCCTAAGGTAGAAAAAGAGGAGTGGCAGTGGCAAGAGGAAGAAGGTGAACTCAAGCGAACCTGTCTCTACGAAGAGCATCTCAAGCTGACCAAGAAAGTTATTCCATTTGCTGGCTGGGAGATGCCTGTCTGGTACACCAGCGTCAGCGAGGAGCACAAGGCCGTCAGAGAAGCGGCGGGCCTCTTCGATGTGGCCCACATGGGCGTGCTGGAGGTGGCTGGCGAGCACGCTGCCGCTTTCCTCGATGCGGTCACCTCCAACTACGTGCGCTGGATAGGCGATGGCCAGTCCGAATATGCTTACCTCCTCGACCCCGACGGCAACGTGATTGACGATCTAATGATCTACCGTCGGGCAGCGGATCGGTACATGTTGGTGGTCAACGCCTCTAACGCCGAGAAAGACCTGGCCTGGCTGAACGCCGTCAACTCTGGCCAATACCTGATAGACAGAGAGCATCCAGACATCGAGATCGAAGGGCCTGTGGTCATCCGAGACCTGAAGGATCCATCGTCTGGGAAAGACCGGAGGGTTGACCTCGCCATCCAGGGCCCCAACTCCCTGGTCATCCTCCAGAGCCTGACCGAGGACGAGAAGCTGCGAGCCAAGCTGGCCAGGATCAGCCGAACCGAGTTCATCGAGACGGAGTTGGCCGGCATGGAGCTTATCGTGGCCCGCACCGGCTACACGGGAGAGGACATCGCCTACGAGCTCTACCTGCACCCCGACAACGCCCCCATGGTGTGGAATCTGCTCCTGGAGAAGGGGAAGGAGTACGGCCTGAAACCAGCGGGGCTCGCCGCCAGAGACTCGACCAGAACCGAGGCGGGCTTGCCGCTGTATGGGCATGATCTGGCCGGCCCCTACAACATCTCCCCCATCGAGGCGGGCTTTGGCTCCTACGTGAAGTTTCACAAGCCCTACTTCATCGGCAGGAAAGCCCTCTTGGATAAAGAAGCCACGCGAAAGATGGAAATCCTTCGTTTCCGCATGAAGGAGAGGGGCGTGAGGATGGCCAAGCTGGGAGACATAGTAGTTGATAAGAGGGGCAAGTACATAGGCCGCGTCACCAGTTGCGCGCTGGACAGCGAAGGATTCCAAGTCGGCCTAGCCTATGTTGACAAGAAGTACAACCGGGGGGGGGCACGGGTAGGAATCATACCCCTCCCTCATGCCAAAGTCTCACCGACCAAGCCAGTGGAAGAGATGGCTCTAGGAGACAAAATGCTCCTCCATGAGCGGGCTACTGTACTCTCTCGCTTCCCTGTTGAAGAAGACGGGCCGAAGGGAAGGTCATCGCAGGAATAGAAGAACAGAGGAGGACATCTGAGAACATGACGATACCAGATTTTCAGTCAACTATGCTACCCCTGCTGAGATTTCTTAGCGATAGGAAAGAGCACTCGTTACGAGAAACCATTGATGCCCTCGCCGAGGAATTAAACCTGACCGACGAGGAAAGGAAAGAGCTATTACCCAGCGGTCAACAAGCCACTTTCGGCAATCGCGTAGGTTGGGCACGGACCTACATGAAGAAGGCTGGTCTGGTAAAATCAACCAGAAGAGGCTACTTTCAAATAACAGAACGCGGACTAGACGTTCTGAGGCAGAATCCCCCGAAGATAAACACCGCTTTCCTCAAACAGTTTCCGGAGTTTGTTGAATTCCAAACCCCAGGACGGGGGACGAAGGGCGAAGCGCTTGAGCAGGGCATAATCGAAACCCAGCAGACACCTGAAGAAGAAATCGAAGCAGTCTATCAGAGAGTCCGACAGAGTCTGGCCACCGAATTACTTCAGACAATCAAGAGTTGCTCTCCAGCTTTCTTCGAACGGGTGGTTGTTGATTTGCTCATCAAAATGGGCTACGGTGGCACGAGAAAGGATGCCGGTGAGGCGATTGGCAAGAGTAATGATGGTGGAATTGATGGCATCATCAAAGAAGACCGACTGGGCTTAGACATCGTCTACATTCAAGCGAAACGTTGGGATAGCCCAGTTGGGCGGCCGGAAATTCAGAAGTTTGCTGGCGCATTGCAGGGTCAGCGCGCGAGAAAAGGCATCTTCATAACTACGTCTACTTTCACTAACACTGCCCAAGGGTACGTGGCTCTAATAGATAGTAAGATTGTTCTGATTGATGGGAATCTGCTCGCCCAGTTGATGATTGATCACAACGTCGGTGTGACCACGGCTACTTCGTACGAGTTGAAGCGCATTGACTCAGACTATTTCACTGAAGAGTGATAGCTGTTGCACAACCCCACTTTATGAAACACACAAAACCAAGCAAAAGAAAGGAGATGCAAAAATGGAACTAGACAAGGATTGCCGCTATTTGGAGACCCACGAATGGGTGCGGGTCGAGGGAGACCTGGCCACGGCTGGCATCACCGATTACGCTCAGTCTCAGCTCTCCGATGTCGTCTATATTGAGCTACCTGAGGTCGGTGATGCTTTCGTCCAGGGCGAGGCAGTCGCTACGGTGGAGTCGGTCAAGACCGCTGCCGATGTCTACATGCCTATGGGCGGGGAGATCACGGCGGTCAATGAGGAGCTATCCAACTCCCCTGAGTTGGTCAACGAAGACCCCTTCGGAGAGGGATGGTTCATCCAGTTCACTCCCACTGACCTCTCGGAGCTAGATGATCTGCTGACACCCGAGGAATACCAGGAGCACGTGGCCCAAGAGGAAGGAGGACACTGATGTCCTACATCCCCCACACCAACTCCGATCGGGCGGCGATGCTGGCCAAGGTCGGAGTAGAAACTATTGGCGACCTCTTCTTGGATGTGCCAGAGAGCGTGCGCTATCCTGAGCTTAAGCTTCCCCCTCCCCTAGCGGAGATGGAAATCCTGCGGGAACTGAAGGCCATCAGCGAGGAGAACGCCGATCTCGACCACCACGCCTGTTTCCTGGGCGCGGGGGCCTACAATCACTTCGTGCCCAGTGTGGTCAGCCACATCATCGGCCGCTCGGAGTTCTACACCGCCTACACCCCCTACCAGCCTGAGATCAGCCAGGGCACATTACAGGCCATTTTCGAGTATCAGAGCATGATCTGCGCCCTCACGGGCATGGACGTAGCCAACGCCTCCCACTACGACGGGGCCACCAGC
>CAZGKH010000042.1:9504-15454 GCA_964525665.1 uncultured Anaerolineae bacterium
CCGCCTGCCTGATCATCCAGCAGCCAGACTTCTTCGGCCAGTTGGAGAAAGCTAGTGAACTGGAGCAACTGGCCGAGGCAGTACACGCCGCGGGGGCGCTCCTGATCGTCAACACCGATCCCATCTCTCTGGGTCTGTTCACACCCCCGGGCGAATATGGGGCCGACATCGTCGTGGGTGAGGGGCAGCCGTTGGGGAACGCCCTTAACTTCGGCGGGCCTTATCTGGGCGTCTTCGCCTGCCGGGAGAAATATATGCGCAAGATGCCGGGGCGGCTGATCGGCGAGACGGTGGACACCAAGGAGCGACGGGGCTTCGTCCTGACCCTGGCGGCTCGCGAGCAGCACATTCGCCGCGAGAGGGCAACTTCCAACATCTGCACCAACCAAGCCCTCTGTGCCCTGGCAGCAGGGGCGTACCTGGCGGCCATGGGGAAAAGTGGGCTGCGCAAGGTAGCCGAGCTCTGCTACCACAAGTCCCACTACGCGGCCCAGCGGATCGCTGCCATTCCCGGCTTCGATCTGGTTGGGGACAAGCCCTTCTTCAAAGAATTCGTCGTCCGCTGTCCCAAGCCACCCAGCGAAATCAACGAAGCACTGCTGGAGCGGGACATCATCGGCGGCTACGACCTGGGGCGCGACTATCCCCACCTGGAGAACCATACGCTCCTCTGCGTGACGGAGATGAACACGAAGGAAGAGATTGACCATCTCGTGGAGGCTTTAGAGGAGGTGGCACCATGACCGAACCTATGATATTCGACATCAGCTCGCCAGGCCGAAAGGCTGTGTTCTTGCCAGAGCTCGACGTGCCAGCGGCCGAGCTGCCGGAGGGTCTCTTGCGGAAAGACCTGCCTCTGCCCGAGGTGAGTGAGGTGGACCTCATGCGCCACTACGTGCACCTCTCTCAGCTCAACCACGCCGTGGACACCGGCTTCTACCCGCTGGGCTCCTGCACCATGAAGTATAATCCTAAGGTCAACGAGGAAGCGGCGAAGCTTCCCGGCTTCACTCGCACCCATCCCTATCAGGATCACTGCGCCGTCCAGGGCAACCTGAGGCTCATGTACGAGCTGCAGGAGTTCCTGAAGGAGATCGGTGGCTTCGCCGGGGTATCCTTACAGCCAGCAGCGGGGGCTCACGGCGAGTTCACCGGCATCCTGATGATGCGAGCCTACCACGAGGAGAGAGGCGACACCAAGCGTACCAAAGTCCTCATCCCCGATTCGGCTCACGGCACCAATCCTGCCTCCTCTGCCATGAGCGGCTACCAGGTGGTGGAGATCAAATCCGACCAGCGGGGCAACGTAGACTTGGAAGCACTCAGATCCCACTGCGATGACACGGTTGTCGGCCTGATGCTGACCAACCCCAACACCCTAGGCCTTTTCGAAGAGCACATTTTGGAGGTCTCAGAGGTCGTCCATCATTGCGGCGGCTTGATGTTCGGCGATGGGGCCAACATGAACAGCATCCTGGGCATTGCCAGGCCGGGTGAGTTGGGCATTGACGTGATGATGTTCAACCTGCACAAGACCTTCTCCACCCCTCACGGCGGTGGGGGGCCAGGGGCGGGACCCGTCGGCGCCTCAGAACGGCTGGCCAAATACCTCCCCGGCCCAATCGCGGTCGAATCTCCAATCTCCAATCTCCAATATCCAACTTACCACCTGGAGATGCCTGAAGCTTCCATCGGCCGGGTCAAGGCCTTCTACGGCAACTTCGGCGTGTTCATCAAAGCCTACACCTACATCAGGATGCTGGGAGCCGAGGGCTTGAGGCAGGTCAGCGAAGATGCGGTGTTGGCCGCCAACTACCTGTTGGCGCGTCTCAAGAAAGTGTACCCATTGCCCTACGACCGCACCTGCATGCATGAATTCGTGCTATCGGGGCGCTTGCCGCAGGCCCCCGACATCCACACGCTGGACATCGCCAAGCGGTTGATGGACTTCGGCTTTCATCCGCCCACCATCTACTTCCCCCTCATCGTTCCTGAGGCCCTGATGATCGAGCCTACCGAGACCGAGAGCAAGGAAACCCTGGACGCCTTCGTCGAGGCTATGCTCAACATCGCCGAGGAAGCCCAGGAGAACCCGGACCTCCTGCACCGAGCGCCTCACACCACCCCCATCACCCGTCTGGACGAGGTCAGGGCAGCCCGGCAGCCGGTGTTGCGGTGGAAGCCTGGTTAGCACCTCAACGATCAAATTCTTGCACAAAAAGCAAGGATTTTGGGTTGAACAGCAACCGCTTCTCGAAAGTTCGGCAAGGTCTCCGACCGCAGCCGGTAGGTCTTTGGGCTCGGTCAGAGACCTTCGCCCAACGGAGAATCTTGGTTCTGGCTTGGTCCAGGTTAGGAAGAGTGCGTTTCATTGGTGCACTGCTACTTGATGCAAAGCTGAGGTTGTGAAAGACTATCCCTGAAGAATACCAGAGACTGCAGACCATGTACAACGAGATGCTAACGATACAAGCTACCTTCCACAACGTCACCGAGCGCAAGCGGACAGAGGAGGCACTGAGAGTAACGCGCGCCTTTCCGCAAGCGGTCATTGATGGCGTGGCTGAGCCGATCGTGGTGATTGGCCCAGATCACCGCGTAGAGTTGATGAATCGAGCCGCGCGCCAGTTTTCGTCTGGAGGCGCCCGCGCCTCGGAGTCTTTGCTATGCTATCAGATTCTCCACCACCGCGAGACACTTTGCGACGGAGTAGAACACCCTTGCCCACTGGAACAGGTACGTGACACAGGCCAGCAGGTCACGGTGGTGCACGAGCACTACCAGGCAAACGGGGAGCGGCGACTGGTCGAGATTATCGCTTCGCCGCTGTGGGGGGAGGACGGCGCTTTTCAGGGAATCATCGAGTCTATACGCGACATCACCGAGCGCAGACACGCGAAGGAGGCACTGCAAGAAGCCCACGACGAGTTGGAGCGCCGCGTGGAGGAGCGTACGGCCGAGCTGGTGCAGGCCAATGAACAACTGGTGCAGGTAGTAGAAGAGCGTCAGCGTGCAGTGGAGGCGCTGCAAGAGAGCCAGCAGCGCTTCCGCAACCTGTTCGAGCATGCGCCGCTGTGCATCTTTGAGACAGACCTCACGCAGACGCCGCCCATCATCCTGCAGGCCAATCGCCGGGCCGGGCAGATCTACGGCTGGCCATCCGAGGAGATAGCGGCCGTTCCGATAGACAGGCTCTTTCCCTCTGAGGCCACACCAAAGCTGGCGTGGATGGTGGAGGCGTTGGGAGCTGGCAGCCCTATCACGGTGGAATCAGTCAGCCTGCACCGCGACGGGACCGCCTTCCCCGTCCGCATCGGCGCCGCATTGGAAAGCGGATTCGGCCTGAGCCGGGTGATCCTCATTATCAAGGACATCACGATGGAAAAGGAACGCCGTTCCGAGGAAGAAGCGATCGCCGAAGAGCGCCGCCGCATCGCGCGCGAAATCCACGACGGACTGGCCCAGGACCTGGGGGCGCTGCGCTTGAGAACGCGGTTGTGGTATGGTTTGATAGGCCAAAACCCGGCCCAGATGCGCGCTGAACTGGACGCCATGCGAGAGCTTCTCAGCGAAAACATTCGCGAGGTGCGACGCTCCGTTTTCGCACTGCGACCGGTGGCCCTGGATGAACTCGGCTTCTACCCGGCCCTCAATCGGTTTCTGGACGAGTTTGGGGAACAGCACCAGTTGCACATTGACCTGGCTATTTCAGGGCCACAGGAGCGCTTGTCTCCCCACTTGGAGCCTGTGCTTTTTCGCATCCTCCAGGAAGCGCTGAACAACGTGGGCAAGCACGCCCAGGCCGGCAAAGTCTGGGGCGCGTTGGATCTGCAAGCAGCCCATGAGGTCAGGTTGACCATACGGGATGATGGCAGGGGCTTCGACACGGTGAACTTGGATCAGGCTGTCCGGAGCGGGCACCTGGGGCTGAAGCAGATGCGCGAGCGGGTAGCGGATTTGAAGGGAATATTCGAGTTGCGAAGTCAACCGGGCAGCGGGACAGAGATTCGGGTTGTCCTGCCCACGCTATAACGCGGCCATCGGAGGTCGCAAGCGTTCAGGTGCCAGGCACTTTCATCGGCTGTCTAGGGTCAACAGCATCTCCAGGCCAGGCACGCTTGCTCAATCAGGCGGCTATTCGCAAGTGCCTGGCACCTTGTTGGCTCCTCCCAGCACCCGCCTGAACGCTTATCGGAGGTTCACATGTCACCCATCCGAGTGTTGATCGCTGACGACCATCGGCTCTTTCGCCAGGGCTTGCGCGGAATCTGTGAGACGATGGGCAGGTTCGAGGTGGTAGGGGAAGCGGCCAATGGGCAAGAGGCCGTAGACCTGGCGCGGCAATTGAAGCCTGATGTCGTTTTGATGGACATCCGGATGCCCATGTTGGATGGCGTGCAGGCCACTAGTCTCATCGCTGAAGACACTCCGTCGGTAAGGGTCATCATCCTCACGATGTACCGACAGGACAGCTATGTTTTCGAGGCTATCAAGGCTGGCGCGCGGGGCTACCTGCTAAAGGACATTGACGAGCAGGAACTCATAGAGAGCGTACGAGCCGTTCATCGAGGCGAGGCGCTGATCGACCCTGGTCTGGCGACCCGACTGATCGAGGAGTTTCGACGCCTCAGTCAACCTCCTTCTGAGGCAGATAAGGCGGAAAGGTTGACCCAGGGAGAAATGGACGTGCTGCTGTTGTTGGCACAGGGAGAGGACAACAGGACCATCGCCCAACGACTTGCCATTTCAGAAAGAACCGTTGCCAACCGCCTGAGCGAAATCTACCAGAAACTGCACGTCAACAATCGTACCCAGGCCGCGCTGCTTGCCCTGCGCCGTGGGTGGGCGAAACTGGATCAGGAGGAGTAGAGGCTTGCCGCTGGGGCCGGCCTCCGACCGCCCCCTGGCACAAGTAGAAAAGTACCCCTTGTTCAGGTGGGAAATTACCTGGCCAGGGGGTACTTTTTTCTTTCAAAGTCGGTAGTTTTCGCTCTTACCAAAGCAGCGTTTTTGTGCGATAATGGAATAGGGTTTTCCATCCTTTCCGATGGGCGAAGACCTCCCTTGATGAGCGAAGGTCTCCGACCGAACTCCCGGTCGGTGGAGGTTTCACTCGATGGGCGAAGGTCTCCGACCGAGCTCCCTCCGCCTCGGTCAGAGACCTCAGCGATCAAAACAGACCTCGGCGATCAAAAGAGCCGAAGGGGAGACATGAATCGTCCAATCAGCGTCCTGATCGTGCACAGGGACCATCTGTTCCGCCGGGCAACGCGCAGGTTAGTTGACCATGCGGACGGCATGACGACTGTGGGCGAGGCGAAGGCAGGATGGCAGACCATGGATCTGGTTCAGGAACTTCAGCCCGATGTGATTCTGTGGGGCATGGACACCGCGCTCCCACCAGGTGAAGTTGGGGACGATTTGCAGGCCATAGCTCGCATCGGCGAGCTGTGTCCTCACAGCAAGATCATCGTGCTGGGCACCGACGGCCAGCAACGTCTATCGCTGGAAGCGTTCCGCCACGGCGCCCAGGGTTACCTGGCCCAAGGACAGTGCCAGCCGATTGAGCCGACCGACCTGGCTGAGATCGCCCAAGCCATCCACACTGTTAGCCAGGGCGGAACTGTTCTGAGTCCTCGCGTGGCTGGCTGGGTATTGGACGAGATATCATCTAAGAAGAGATGCGTGAAAAGAGACCCATGAAGCGTTCACATGCGCTTGCCTCGGCATTGCTGCTGCTCGCAGCGGTGATGATTTCGGCGACCATGACCACGGCCCAAGAGCCGACATCCCCCATCACCAATACGGGCGATTTCGCTGCTGAGATCTCCAACGGTGCGGTGGTCCGGGCCGGCAGCGGGGTGATCTTGCAAGACGGGGGAACCATCACCCTGCCCGTCGAGACCATCGAGGTGCAGAACCTGGGGGCGGCGACGGTCATGGTCGGCTA
>CAZGKH010000043.1:0-7258 GCA_964525665.1 uncultured Anaerolineae bacterium
CTGGCCATTCCTCCCCCCAGCAAGCTGGGGGGCATCCTGGCTACCTTAGTGAAAGAAGCCGTCGAGGCCTACCAGGCAGGGCAGCTTCAATCCACCGCCGACGCCAGTGTCCAGGCTCACGCCGGAATGGGCATGGGGCGCGGGATGGGTATAGGGCGAGGAATGGGTCGCGGCATGGGCCGGAGCATGGGCCGAGGCGACTGGGGGACAACACCTGCACCTGCTCCGCAACCCTCTCCATCCGTTTCCCGTGAAGAAGAGGTCGCGGCTTTGAAGCAAGCGGCCGGCGACCTGCGCAGGCAGTTGGCTGAGGTCATGGAACGGCTCGATAACTTAGAACAGGGAGGCTAGACATGCGAATCGCAATCTCTGCTGAAGACACACACGGCCTCGACAGCGTGGTTAGCCCTCACTTCGGTCGCTGCCCGCACTACGTGCTGGTGGATGTGGAGGGTCAGCAGGTCAAGTCAGTTCAGGCTGTGGACAACCCTTGCTACGCCCAGCACGCGCCGGGACAGGTGCCGGGCTTTATCCACAGTCAGGGTGTGAACGTGATGGTGACCGGTGGGATGGGCCGCCGGGCCATCGTCTTCTTCGAGCAATACGGAATCGAGGCGGTGACTGGCGCGTCGGGCATGGTGCGCCACGCCCTGGAAAGCTACCTGGGCGGCGAGCTGCGCGGTGTCCAACCCTGCCGCGATAGCATTGAGCACGCCCATGGGGAACTTGCCCTAGGCCCTGTCGAAGGGTACGAGCAGGACGAGGTGGGTCGCCTGCGCGAAGAGGCCGAGATGCTGCGTGACCAACTGGACGAGGTGACCGCTCGATTGGACAAGCTGGCTGCGTCTTGAGGATATCGGCGGTGCACGCTGACATTTTGGCCTCGTCGCCCGTTTCTACGACCGCGTGTTCCATTTCCTGGGATCGGAACGGGGTCAACCCCGGCGGGGGCGAGATCGAGGGCCAGAAGCTAAATCCCACTCTGGCCGACCTGCCGGAGAAGCCGGCAGTGGTGGACATCGTCGTCCCGCCAAAGGTACCATAGGAGATCGTCCGCCAGTGCGCTGAACTGGGGTTGGAGAGTGTCTGGATGCAGCCCGGCTCGGAGTCGCAGGAGGCCATTAGCTTCTGCCAGGAGAAGGGCTTCAAGGTCGTCCAAGGTACCCGCGCTATGATCCGAAAGCTGGAGTGGCGAGAGGTGAAGGATAGCTAAGAATCTCACGAATTGGCACGAAAATAGAATAGAATTAGTGAAAATTCGTGCCAATTCGAGGCAAAGGGGTGATGAAGAATGGTTTACGTTGATACCGACAAGTGCGCCGGCTGCGGGGTCTGTGCCGAAGCCTGTCCTGAGGGAGCCATAAGCATAGCGGAGAGCGCGGCCAGAATTGACCAGGAGAAGTGCACGGACTGCGAGGCCTGCGTAGAGGTCTGCCCCAACAGGGCCATGCTGGCCGTGAGAGAGCCGGTCGAAGAACGGGTCGCGGTCCCCAGCGTGCGCCCGGCGCCTGAGGTCATCCGGGTCAAGCCTCAGCCAGCACCTGTTTCCTTGCGAAGCAGGGCTGCGCCTGCCGTAAGCGCAGCGGCAGCGGCATTGACCTTTCTGGGCCGTAACATAGCCCCTCGTCTAGCGGACTATTTGCTCAATGCCCTGGATCGCAGGCTGAGCCAAGAGCCAGCTAGCCCTGCTGCGAGAACGTCTACCGGCGTTTCGCCGGCTTCTGACATGGGAAGACGAGGCCCTTCGACAGGCCCTTCGTCAGACTCAGAACGCAGCTCAGGAAGAAGCTTCCGCCGACGGAGGAGGCAGGGACAGGGTTGAACGTGGATAATTCTGAAATAGTCAAGGTCACAACTGAAGGTGGACGTCGTGGCGTGTGCTTACGCCCATGATATGATAGGCGCACGGAACAAGGGAGATCACCTATGAACAACGCCATTGAAGTGAGTAACCTGACCAAGTACTACGGCGACCTGCTGGCGGTAGACCACATCAACTTCGAGGTGTACCAAGGCGAGGTTTTCGGTTTCCTGGGCCCCAACGGGGCGGGCAAGACAACTACCCAGCGCATGCTGACCACACTTCTTGAGCCAACCGAGGGCCGCATCGTCATCAACGGACACGACCTGGTACGCGATGCCTACCCGGTCAAGCGGCAAATGGGACTGGTGCCAGAATAATCCAATGTCTACACTGAACTGACTGCCTGGGACAACCTGATGTTCACTGCCCGACTCTACCGAGTGCCCAGGGCCGAGCGGGCGATGCGAGCGCGCGAATTGCTCGAGACCTTCGGCCTGTGGGAGAAGCGAGACGTAAAGGTAGAGAGCTTCTCTATGGGGATGCGCCGTCGTTTGAGCATTGCCATGGTTATCATTCACAAGCCGACGCTAGAGCGGCTGAAGCGAGCCTTCCAGCGGGTGCAGTCGGCGGAAGTGGCACTGGAGCCGGATGGACAATTGTATGGAGATGCTTTGGCTGGGCTGCCGGGCGTGACCACGTCAGTCAAAAGGGGCGACAAGTGGCGGAGGGGATTCTGGCTCAGGTGCGAGATGTGCTAGAGCGCCACGAGCCCGGCGAGATTGACTACGTGACCTTCGTTGGGCAGGGGGAGCCGATGCTGTGCGCCAGCCTGGGCGTGCAAGAACATCCCCCATCGCACGATGGGCATCCTGATCGGCGTTCTACTTATCCTGCTCAACGTCCGCACGCTGGTCCTGACCTTCGTGAAGTAGGTCACCCCTCAGATGCTGCTCTGGAGCGCTGTGGCGGCAAATCGAGTTTCTTGCCAGGATGGGCGAGGTGAAGTATAATTGTGAGGCGTATGCGGGAAAAAGTGGGGGCAGTGGCTGTTGCAGCAGGTGGGCGAGGAACGAAGAGGGTGACAGAACGTCTGAAGGTGACCATTCGCGGGGCGGTGCAGGGGGTGGGCTTCCGCCCCTTTGTTTATAGGCTGGCCACGGAGATGGGCTTGCGGGGCTGGGTGCTCAACTCCTCCCAGGGGGTGTTCATTGAGGTCGAGGGGGAGCACCGGGTGCTGGAAGAGTTCCTCCTGCGCCTGGAACAGGAGAAGCCTCCCCTGGCCATCATCCAGAGCCTGGAGTTTTCCTTTCTCGACTCCGTCGGCTATCCCGATTTTGTCATCCGCCACAGCGAGGAAGCAGGAGAGAAGACCGTCCTCATCCTCCCCGACATCGCCACCTGCCCGGAGTGCCGACGCGAGGTGGCGGACCCCGACGACCGTCGCTATCGCTACCCTTTCACCAACTGCACCCACTGCGGCCCTCGTTTCACCATCATCCGTGCGCTGCCCTACGACAGGCCCAATACCTCAATGGCCCACTTCCCCCTCTGCCCCGACTGCCATTGGGAGTACGAGGCCCCCCTGGACCGGCGCTTCCACGCGCAGCCCGTGGCCTGCCCCGTCTGTGGCCCCCAAGTGGCTCTCTACTCATCAGGTGACAGACACTTTGAAAGTGCCTGTCACCTCAAGGGCAACGAGGCCGTCCGCGAGGCGGCCCAGGCGGTGCGAGAGGGGCGTATCCTGGCCATGAAGGGGCTGGGCGGCTTTCTGCTCATCGCGGATGCCCGGAACGAGGCAGCGGTGCGGCGACTGCGGGAGCGTAAGCACCGGGAGGAGAAGCCCTTTGCTCTGCTTTACCCTTCTCTGGAGATGATCAAAGAGCACTGTTTCGTTTCCCCTCTGGAGGAGCGGGGGCTGACCTCCCTCGAATCACCCATCGTGCTGCTGCGCCGACGGGAGCCAAGAACTCCCCCCCCTGATTGGGGGGGGCTGGGGGAGGGCGAAGTCTGCGAGGCGGCGGCACCGGACAACCCCTACCTGGGAGTGATGCTGCCTTACACTCCCCTCCATGACCTGCTGATGCAGGAGTTGGGTTTCCCCGTGGTGGCCACCAGCGGCAACCGCTCCGACGAGCCCATCTGCATTGACGAGAACGAGGCTCGAGAACGGCTAGGCAGCATCGCCGACGTCTTCTTGGTGCACAACCGCCCCATTGTCCGCCACTGCGATGATTCGGTGGTGCGGGTGGTGCTGGGGCAGGAGTTGGTGTTGCGTCGAGCGCGGGGGTATGCTCCTTTGCCGGTGCTCCTGAAGCACGATGTGCCCTCCATTCTGGCCGTGGGGGCGCACCTTAAAAACGCCATCGCCCTCAGTGTGGGACGGCAGGTGTTCCTGAGCCAGCACATCGGCGACCTAGACACACCGGAGGCTTGCGCCGCCTTCGAGCGAGTCATTGCCGACTTTCTCCGCCTCTACGAGGTAGAGCCTGTTGCTATTGCCCACGACTTACATCCAGATTATTTCTCTACGCAATACGCAAAATCGGAAATCGCTGTTCAGCACCACCACGCGCATCTGGCCTCGTGCCTGGCCGAGAACGAGGTGGAGGGGCCGGCGTTGGGGGTGATCTGGGACGGCACCGGCTACGGCCCCGACGGGACGGTGTGGGGCGGGGAGTTCCTGTGGGGGGATGCGGCGGGCTTCGAGCGGGTGGCCCACCTGCGCACCTTCCGCCTGCCGGGCGGGGAGACGGCGGTGAAGGAACCTCGTCGGACGGCGCTGGGAGTGCTGTGGGAGCACTTTGGCCCGGAGGCGCTGGAGTGGGAGGATCTGGCTCCGGTGGCCGCCTTCACTGCCCCTGAGCGTCGCTTGCTGCAGCGGATGTTGAAGCGGGAAGTGAATTCACCTCTCACCAGCAGCGCGGGCCGCCTCTTCGACGCTGTGGCCGCCCTGGTGGGCCTGCGCCAGGAGATCCGCTTCGAGGCCCAGGCCGCGATGATGCTGGAGCACGCGGTGGACGAGACAGTGACAAAAGCATATCCATTGCCAATGACCAATGACCAAATCCAAAATCCAAAATCCAAAGTTCAAGATCCAAAGTTCAAATCTCTGGTGTTGGATTGGGGCCCGCTGCTGGAGGCATTGCTGGCGGACCTTCGGCGAGGGGTGCCGGTGGGGGTGATGGCGGCGCGGTTTCACAATGCTTTGGTGGAGGGGATCGTCGCTGTGGCCCAGGCGGTGGGGGCGGGGCGTGTCGCCCTGAGCGGAGGCTGCTTCCAGAACCGCATCCTCCTGGAGCGGGCCTATCGCCGCCTGACCGAAGCCGGCCTCCGGGTCTATGTCCACCAGCGCATACCTCCCAACGACGGCGGCATTGCCCTGGGCCAGGTGGCCGTCGCTGCACAGAAGCTTGGGAATCTTGTTGACAACGTGTTGGATTCATGATATAATCCCCCCCGGCTGGTTCACAGGCATGAAATTCCTGGAAAGGGTAGAAGGCTATGCCGCTCAAAGTGATTGATGAAAAGAATATGGCCTCCCTGGTGGCGAGCATCATGGAGGAGATGGAAGTGGTAGGGCCGGTGGCCAAAGACGGCAAGTTCGTCTTCAGTCCAATCGGCGATTATTCCCAACTGCGCCTGGACTACGATACCACCCTGCTTCCCCCGAAGGAGTACTTCCTCCCGACGGAAGAGACTATCCTCAAGTATAAGCTGGGTGAGGCGGTGAGGAGCGAAGCGGTGATCAGGGCGAAACCCCGCGTTATCATGGGCGTGCATCCCTGTGACATCAACGCTACCTGGCTCCTCGACCTGGCCTTCTCCACCGATAACCTGGACACCAACTACATGGAGAAGCGCAAGAAAGCCATCATCGTTGGGCTGGACTGTAACCAGCCCTGCGATGAACACTCCTTCTGCAAAAGCATGGGTAGCTTGGCGGTGGAGGGTGGGTATGACCTGTTCCTGACCGACATCGGGGATGCTTATGTGGTGGATTACGGCTCGCCGGCGGGGATGGAGCTTCTGGCCAGGCACAAGGGAACACGAGAGGCGACCGACGAGGATATGTCTCGTTTCAGAGCGGTTCAGGATGCCAAGTGGCCCAAGTTCACCTACAAGCTGGAAATGGGCATCAGCGACTTGCCCAATCTATTAGCCATCGGTTACGACAACCCCCTCTGGGAGGAACTGGGGGAGAAATGCCTGGCTTGTGGGGCCTGTACTCTGGTCTGTCCTACCTGCTACTGTTTCGACGTCGTAGACAGGCTGGCCCTCAACCTGAAAGAGGGGCAACGCCTGCGTCGCTGGGACTCCTGCCAGTTGCCACAGTTCGCCACCGTTGCTGGCGGGGAAAACTTCCGCCAAGCTCGATCTGATCGGCAGCGACACCGTTTCTTCCGCAAAGGGAAATACCTGGTAGAAATGTTTGGTAAAGTGGGCTGCGTGGGCTGTGGACGTTGCGTGCGCTCCTGCTTGGTGCACATAGATCCGGTTGAGGTGTACAACACCCTGAAGCGTACCTGCACCCCCCGTGGGGGGGCCGAGCGGGAGGTGGCAGCATACCAACAAAGATCGTAATCCTAGACCTTTGGGGCTTCCGGAACCCTAAAGGTCTGGATTGGAGGCTTAGAAGAAATGACGGATCAAGGTATAAGCTCCCTTTATCAGCCTACTCTGGCTGAGCTGGTGAAGATAGAGCCGTTGACTGAGAACGAGCGGCTCTTCACCGTGCACCTGAAAGACGGCCATGACCTGGGACACCGGGCTGGCCAGTTTGTGGGAGTCTCTGTCTTTGGCATCGGTGAGGCTCCTATCTCTGTTACCTCCTCACCTAGCCGCAACGGAGTTTTTGAGCTGTGCGTGCGCAGGGTTGGAGACGTAACGGAGGCTTTGCATCGCCTGAAGCCAGGTTCCACAGTGGGTGTCCGCGGTCCTTTCGGCAACGGCTTTCCAGTGGAGAAGATGAGAGGCCAGGATGTGCTATTCGCCCCCGGTGGTCTGGGCCTGGCTCCTTTGCGTTCTCTCATCAATCAGGTGTTGGATGAACGAGAGACCTTTGGGCGAGTCATCATCCTCTACGGGGCCAGGAATCCTTCGGAGCTTCTGTTCAAGGATGAACTGGCGCAGTGGGAAGCCAGAGACGATGTGGAGTTTCATGTCACGGTGGACCGGGGCGACGAGAGTTGGACAGGCAACGTGGGGGTCATCACTACGCTCTTCCCCAAGATCACCGTGAACCCCCGCAGCACGGTGGCTGTGACGGTAGGCCCGCCCATCATGTATCGGTTCGTGCTCATGGAGCTTCTGAGCAAAGGCATACAGGACGGCCGCATATTCCTCTCGTTGGAACGCAGAATGAAGTGCGGTGTGGGCAAGTGCGGCCACTGCCAGATCAACAACGTGTACGTCTGCCAGAAAGGTCCGGTCTTCAGCTATGCTCAGTTGAAGGAG
>CAZGKH010000043.1:7358-15340 GCA_964525665.1 uncultured Anaerolineae bacterium
GAAACCCAGAATCGCCATATTCGACTTTGGGTGCTGCGAGGGTTGTCAGTTACAGATCGTTAACCTTGAAGAGGAGCTGTTGGACCTCGTCGGACTGGTGGACGTGGTCAGTTGGCGGGAAGCCGTGACGGGACATTCGGACGACTATGACATCGCTCTGGTCGAGGGGTCTATCACCCGCCAGGCGGAGATGGAGCGCCTGAAGGGCATCCGCGAAAATGCCAAAGTCCTGGTGGCTTTGGGCGCCTGTGCTCACATCGGGGGCGTCAACTGCCTGAAGAACTTCTTCAAAATGGACGAGGTGCTGGAGTATGTCTACGGCGAAGACGCTAAGCATTTCGACACCATCCCTGCCCGCCCTCTGAGCGCGGTAGTGCCGGTAGATTACGCCATCCCCGGCTGCCCCATTGATCGCCACGAATTCCTGGAGGTGGTCAAAGCCCTGCTGCTGGGCAAGAAACCCCCTATCCCCGACTACGCCGTTTGCGTGGAGTGCAGATCGAAGGGGAACGTCTGCGTCTTCGACAAAGGGATGACCTGTCTGGGGCCAGTGACCCGGGCTGGATGCGATGCCATCTGCCCCACCTACGGCAACAAGTGTGAAGGCTGCCGTGGTCTGGTGGATGACCCCAATCTCGATTCCCACCAAGAGGTCCTGCAAGAGCGCGGCCTCACGGTGGAGCAGATGTTGAACAGCTTTCGCATGTTTGGCGGCTACGTGGAGGTGGCTAAATGAGAGACGGCAAGATCAATGTCCACTACTTGACACGCGTAGAGGGGCATGGCAACATCGTGGTTGACCTCAAAGACGGCGCCATCAGAGAGCTGCGTTGGGAGATACCCGAAGCGCCCCGCTTCTTTGAGGCTATGGTGCGGGGCCAGAGCTACGCCGATGCCCCTCACATCACCTCCCGCATCTGCGGCATCTGCTCCATCGGCCATACCGTGGCCTCCCTGCAGGGAGTCGAGGCCGCTATAGGTGTCCAGCCGTCGGAGCAGACAGTTCTTTTGAGAAAACTGATCCTGCACGCGGAGACGGTACAGAGCCACACCTTGCACGTTTTCTATCTGGCGGTTCCCGATTTTCTGGGGGTGAACAGCGTCATTCCTTTGGCGGAGACTCACAAGGAAACCCTACTGCGGGCCATCAGTTTGCACCGCCTGGCCAACGAGTGGAGCGATCTCATCGGGGGTCGTACCACCCACCCCATCAACATGGTGGTGAACGGCTTTACTCGCCTCCCCACCCAGGATGAGCTACGGGGCCTGCGCCAGCGGATAACGGATGCTATCCCCGACCTGAAGGCCTGGGTGGAGATTTTCAAAACCTTAGACATCCCTGACTTCGAGCGGGAGACCGAGTACATTGCTCTCCAGCGGGACGATGAGTACGCTTTCTATAATGGCGTTATCGCCTCCACTGATGGCGGCGCGACTCAGGTACCTCAGTACAGGGAGAAGATAACAGAGTTCGTCGTGCCCTATTCCACCGCCAAGCACACCAAAGCAGCTCGCGAGTCCTTCATGGTCGGCGCTCTGGCGCGCTTCAACAACAACTACGAAAAGCTCTCCCCAATGGCCCAGTGGGTGGCCGATGAGCTGGGCCTGAAGCCGGTGTGCTACAACCCCTTCATGAACAACGTCGCCCAACTGGTGGAGGTAGCTCATTGTTTCGAGGACAGTGTGCGCATCATCAACGAGTTGCTGGCCCTGGGCCTCAAAGAGGAAGACCGCAGCGTCGAGATCAAAGGCGGAACAGGCGTGGGGGCAACGGAGGTGCCGAGAGGCCTGCTCATTCACGAGTACACCGTGGACGACAGCGGCACCATCACCGGAGCTAATTTCATCATCCCCACCAACATGAATCACAACAACATCGAGCGGGACCTGAAAGCCCTGGTGCCCACCGTCGTGGACAAGTCCAAAGGGGAGATCACTCTGACCCTGGAGATGTTAGTGCGAGCCTATGACCCGTGTATCTCGTGCTCGGCCCATCTCTTGAACGTGGAGTTTGTGTGAAGTAGAGGCAACGAGGAATGAGGCAACGAGGAATAAGGAATGAGGAACGAGGGACGGAGAAAGCTACTGACTCGTTGCTCATTGCTCATCACTCGTCCCTCATCACCCGTCCTTCGTTACCCGTTACTACTCTGGTCATTGGCCTGGGCAACCCGCTGCTGGGAGACGAGGGAATCGGCGTGCAGGTGGTCGAGGAGTTGCAAGGGCTGCAACTGCCGGATGGGGTGGAGGCCGTCGTCGGTGGCACGGCCGGGCTGGGCCTTATTGGCCTGATGGAAGGCTACCAGCGGGTTATCATCGTGGATGCGGCGGACATGGGCCATCCCCCAGGCCATGTGGTCAGGTTCACGCCATCGGAAGTGCACTTCAAAACGGCGGAGGCCCCGCTATCCCTCCACCAGATAGGATTAGGAGAGGTGTTGACTCTGGCGGAAGCTCTGGAAGTGGCCCCTGCTGAGGTGATCATCATTGGTGTTCAGCCTGGGCAGATGGGGGGAGGGAACGGACTCAGTCCGGAGGTTGAGGGGGCTATTCCGCAGGTCATCGGGCTCATTCTTGATGAGCTTGATGCTGGTTGAGCAGCGATCTGATTTGCCCTCGCTGTCTCAGAAACCAATAGGTAGGGAGGAACGCAATAATGGCTGATGAGAAGATCTTAGTTGTTGACGATGATCCAGATTTGGTGGAGGTGATCAGGCTGACCCTGGAGGCCAATGGCTACCAGGTTTTCAGCGCGGCCAGTGGCACAGCGGGGCTGGAGAAGGTCAAAGATGTGCATCCCGATTTGATCATCCTGGACGTGATGATGGACTACACGACGGAGGGGTTCCAGGTCTCCTTGCAGTTGCGGAGCCCTGATCCCGGATCAGAATATGCCCCTTATAGCGGGATACCGATCTTGATGCTGACCGCCCTTCACAGCACGACATCTCTGCGCTTTGGGCCAGACGATGATTACCTGCCCGTGGACGATTTCGTGGAGAAACCCCTGGAGCCAAGCGCCCTGGTGCAGAAGGTAGAGAAGCTGTTGGGAAAGTAGTTGGTTGGTAGATTGGTAAACTGGTGTCCTGAAAACTTGTTCCCCAATCTTCCAATGTACCAATCTACCAATTTCACCGGAATTATCAGCGACGGGCGACATGGCTCGTCGTTTTGGCCTTTACCAGGAAGGAGAGAACGCTCTATGGGAGAAGAAAGGGCCGTACTTTCTAGGACGCCGGTTGAAGAGGAGCTGGCTGGACGGGTTGCCTGGCAGATCCAATTGAGATGGTTTGCCGCCGTTGGCGTCTTGGCCGCTGCCTGGTTTGCCAACTCCATTCCAAGTATTCAACTCTCCCCTTGGCCGTTCTACATCGTTGGCCTGTCCATCTTCTTCTACAACGCCCTTTTTCGGCTCCACCTGAAACGGCTGGAGAGAGGGGCTGTCTCTGAAGCCAGAGTCTTCGACTTGTTTGCTAAGGCCCAGACCGGCCTGGACTGGCTGGCCATGATTCTGCTGGTTCACTTCTCAGGAGGGGTCGAGAGCCCCCTCCTCTTCTATTTTATCTTCCACCTCATCCTTGCCTCTATTTTGCTCTCGCCCCAGGCATGTTATTTCTTTGCCACTCTGGCTGCTCTGGCAGTGGGAGCTTCTGCTATTCTTGAATACAGGGGCATCATTCCCCATGTGTCCTTGGGCCTCATCCCTGCCTCTGTCTATCAAAACGGTTTGTATATCGTCGCCGTTCTTTTTTTCTTCACGACCTGCCTATACATTTCCGTCTACCTGGCTACTTCGGTGACCATTAACCTCCGCCAGAAGGATGAAGAGTTGCTGCGGCTGCAACAGGAGTTATCCGGTGCCTACCAGCGGATGCAAACCCTGTATGACGTAGGCAAGACGGTTGGCTCGACCCTCAACCTGGAGGAGGTGTTGAATCTCATCGCTCAGGCCGCGGCCGAAGCGATGCAAGTCAAGGCCTGTACTATCAGGCTGCTGGATGAAAGCGGCCGGATTGTTGAGACCGTCGCGGCCTACGGGCTTAGCGAGCAGTTCTTGGCCAAGGGACCGATAGATGTCCACAAAAGCCTCCATACATCTCAGGCTCTCGCTGGTCAGCCGGCCATCGTTTCCGATACCTCTCTGGACGGCCGTCTTCAGTATCCGGCTGAGGCGAGGGCTGAGGGGATCAGCTCCATGCTTTGCGTCCCTCTCCTCATCAGGGGCAAGGCGGAGGGGGTGATCTGCGTCTACGGCGCTGAAGTGGATCACTTCAGCGAGAGCGATGCCGAGTTCCTCTCAGCCCTGGCCAGCGAGGGGGCCACCGCCATCGTGAACGCCAGGGCGTACCAGGCTTTGGAGATGGCCGATAGAGCCAAGTCTGACTTCGTGCGAATGGTCACCCATGAATTGCGCTCCCCCCTGTCTGCTGTGCAGAGCATGCTGCGAATCATGGAGCAAGGCTACGTGGGCTCCATGACCCCCAAACAGCAGGACCTCATCCAGCGCTCGCAGCGACGCATCTCCTTCTTGCTGGCGCTGGTCAAAGACCTCTTGGAGCTGGCGGCCGGCAAGATGGAGCGGCTAAGGGGTGAGAAGAAAGAGGTGGTGCTCAACGAGATCATCACCAAGGTCGCGGAGTTGATGCAGACCAGCGCGGAGGAGAAAGGGCTGGAGTTTACAGTAGAGATAGCAGACGAGCCTCTTGTTCTCGTGGGGATCGAAGATGGGTTGGAGCGGGTGTTTATGAACCTGGTGAGCAATGCCGTCAAGTACACTCCAGCCGGCGGGTCGGTGGCGGTGAGGGCCTGGAGCGAGGATGATCAGATAAAAATAGAGGTTTCGGACACCGGGATTGGCATCCCAGAGGAGGCCCTAGCGCGCATTTTCGACGAGTTCTACCGTGCCAAGAATGCCAAGGCCATGGAGATGGAAGGGACAGGATTGGGTCTGGCCATTGCGAAGGATGTGATTGAGCAGCACGGAGGCCAGATCTCAGTGGAGAGCGTGGTAGGGGAGGGCAGCACCTTCAACGTGGCCTTGCCGAAGGGTTGAGGAACTCTTGCGATGGGCGACAGCAATTCCCGCTTCGGGAATTTTGCTCAAGTGCATCGGCCTAAAAGAGCCGATGCTGGGGCAAAAAACGACCAGCACCGTCTGTTTTACGGCGGTGCGACCTCAAAACGGGAATTGCTGGATGGGCGAGAGTCTCCCGGCCGAGCCCTCTCCGCCTCGGTCAGGAGACCTTCGGCGAACGACGAGCAATCCTACCAAAAGGTTGAGAGGGAAGTGGAAATGCGAGGGCAGAAGATCAAAATCGGCGGCATCATCCAGAACCGCAACTTGGCCAAGATCGGCGTGATGTCCATTCCCGATCGTCCAGGCGTGGCTGGCGCACTCCTCAGCGCTTTGGGCGAGAGGGGTATCAACGTTCGCTTCATTGTTCATAACATTGATCTCAATAGCCTGGACAACATCGTCATCTGTGTGGCTCCAGAGGACCTGACAGCGGCTTTGGAGGCCCTCGGCACTATTGAAGAAACAGTGGGGGCGAAAGAGATAGTTCATGAGCAGGAGGTGGGGATAGTCTCCATATATGGCCCTCACTTCGGAGAGCGGCCGGGCATCGCCGGGACCATGTTCTCGGCACTGGCCTCGGCTGGCATCAACATCCTGGCTATCAGCACCTCTATCTCCACCGCCTCGTGCCTCATTGACGTCTACGACATGGACGAAGCTGTCGAGGTGCTTCAGGAGACTTTTGAGCTGCCCTGATTGGATACTGGATATTGGATATTGGATATTGGAAGTTGGAGGCTTGCCCTGAGCCTGGCCGAAGGGTTGGAGAGAGGAATCATGTGTTTGGGAATTCCTGGTAAGATCATCAGTATTGAAGATAATCCCCTCGGCGTCCCCATGGGCAAAGTGAGATTCGGGGGGATCATCAAGGAGGCATGTTTGGCCTTCACCCCTGAGGCCCAGGTGGGAGACTACGTCATCGTCCACGTCGGCTTCGCCATCAGCCGCCTGGACGAGGAGGAGGCGCAGCAGACATTTGAGGCTCTGGCGGAACTGGAGAGGATAGCGGAGGAGCAGGGCGAGCCTCTCACTGTCACCCTGCAGTAGGTTCGTGTATTTGCCGTCGAGTGTGCAGATAACCACCTGATTTGATTGAAAGGGGCCAGAACGGATTAGGGGGCAACATCTCTGTGTAATCAACCGTGAGGATTTCTTCGTGAGGTTAACCATAGAGACCATCCGAGCCAAACTCGTTGGTGCTATGCGAGCATCGGGCTATACGATCGAAGACTCTGACGACCGGCTAGCAGCGATCACCGGGAAATTGAACTCTCTTGAGAAAACCGGTCGGTTTGGGCGTCTCCTGTCGGCACTCACTTTGACGGCGAAGACGAGCAGCGCGACATAATTCGGTTGCAGCGGTTGATTCTCAGTAAGATCCAAGACAAGCATGGGACGCCCGTGAAGTTTTTCAGTTCCGCTCGCGGGGATTACAATATCGTCGTAGTCGAAGTATCAGAGTTGCTTCTTGGAATGCTCGACAAGCATGACACCGTTCTTGCTACGTATGGTGATGGAGCAGTAGCTCCATTTGCGCGCCGCGGGGTCTTGGGCCTGTTTCAGGAGCCTCATCCCGACGATCCGTCTGAATTCCAAGAGGTGGCAGATCAATTCAAGCACTTCCGCGAGACCGTGCATGGTATTCTATTTGTGAGAAAACGCCCGAAGACAAACCACGTCAACTTCGAACTCGAGCACTTTCTGGTCACGAATGCGCGGCTGGTCTCCACTGAAGAGGCAGCACGCATTTCTGAGGAGATCAATGGGGTGCTGCTTTCTTGGAGAGATAACCAAGAGTGCGCCAATGCCGGTTTTAGCCAACCATGAAGTACATAGACGAGTATCGTAACGAAGCAACAGCACAGCAGTACGTCGAGGCCATCCGGCAAACGGTCACCCGGCCCTGGACGCTGATGGAGATCTGCGGCGGGCAGACCCACGCTATCCTCAAGTTCGGACTAGGCCGGATGCTGCCGGAGGCAGTGACCCTGGTGCACGGCCCCGGCTGCCCTGTCTGCGTGACCCCGGTGGAGCTCCTGGATAAAGCCATCGCCATCGCCTCCCGCCCGGAGGCGATCTTTTGTTCCTTCGGCGACATGCTGCGGGTGCCCGGTTCCCACAAGAATCTGTTGATGACCAAGGCGGAGGGCGGGGACGTGCGGATAGTCTACTCCCCGCTGGATGCGTTGAAGCTGGCTCAGCAGAACCCGGAGCGGGAGGTGGTGTTCTTCGCCGTGGGGTTCGAGACCACTGCCCCGGCCAACGCCATGGCCGTCTGGCAGGCCAAGCAGATGGGGCTGCAGAACTTTTCCATCCTCTCCGCCCACGTCCTGGTCCCCCCGGCCATCGAGATCATCCTCGACGCCCCCGGCAACGAGGTGCAGGGATTCCTGGCCCCCGGCCACGTCTGCACCGTGATGGGGTATTGGGAGTACGAGCCTATCGCCAAGCGGTATCAGGTGCCCATCGTCGTCACCGGCTTTGAGCCGCTAGATATCCTCCAGGGTGTCCACATGGCGCTGCGGGCACTGGAGGAGGGGCGGTGGGAGGTAGAGAATCAGTATGCCCGATCCGTGCGGCGGGAGGGGAACGTGCAGGCTCAGCAAATCATCCGGCAGGTCTTTAAGGTGACCGACCGGGCCTGGCGGGGGATTGGGGTAATCCCTCAAAGCGGTCTGCGGCTGCGAGAGGAATACGCCGACTTCGACGCTGAGTGGCGGTTTGATGTGGCGGGGATGGCGGTGGAGGAGTCGCCTGAGTGCATCGCTGGCCTCATCCTCCAGGGGCGGAAGAAACCGCCGGAATGTTCCGCCTTCGGAACCCGCTGCACTCCGGAGCAGCCCCTGGGTGCGCCAATGGTCTCCAGCGAGGGAGCTTGTGCCGCCTACTACCGGTATGGAGAACA
>CAZGKH010000044.1:0-3649 GCA_964525665.1 uncultured Anaerolineae bacterium
CACTCCCCCCCCCCCCACCCCCACCCCCCCCCGCCGACGCGCTCCTCCCACTGGTTCCTTTGGAGGACGTGGTCGTCGCCGACCCGCGACTGAACGCGGCCGTTATCGAGAGCTACCGGGCCTGGCGGCAGGAGGTGTACGAGAAAACCGGCTGGGACTACCTGGGCCAGCTCTCCGATGTCCTTCGCGATCCAGGCTATGTCGGCCGCAAGTCCTATGGCTACCTAACCTGGCACAAGACTGGCCGAGCGGTAGACCTGCGCTTCGAGTTGCCCGACGAAGATGGCCGCGACCAACTGCTGATCGTCCGCGAGGACGTCGGCCAGAGGACCTACTGGCGGATATTCATCCGCTGCCGGGCCCAGGACGGCAGCCAGGGCCGCCCCCTCACCCGGCGCTCGTGGGTGTTCTGGTTCCTGCTGGACGAGGAGAAAGAGCCCGAAGCCTACGAAGCTGGCGGACGCCCCACCTCCATACCAGCGGGCTACTACGAAGACTTCGCAGCCATCGCCCGGCGGCACGGCTGGCACGGCATCCCCGCCTTCGAGGAAGAGGACTACGACTGGCGATGGGACAGCCTGGCCCGGGAGTTCTGGCACTACCAGAAAACCGATGGTCTCACCTGGTACCAGGCCATGCAGCAGATTTACCCAGAGGACATCTTGCAGGAGCTGTTCAACTGGCCCCTCAGCCTGGAGCGGGGACAGACAGAGGCTGTGCTGCGAGCCAAGGGCGTACCCACGCCCACGCCAACACCCACAGGTACGCCAACGCCGGCCGTCCCATCGCAAGCCAACATCACCGACATCTCAGGGCGTTTTCAGGCGCTGCCGCTGGACTGCGAATCGCGTTCGGCGGTGGACTGGGCTGCCTACTTTGGGGCAAAGATTGACGAGCTAGAGTTCTTCTACAGCCTGCCGCAGTCCGACAATCCCGACAAAGGTTTCGTCGGCGATGTGCATGGAGCGTGGGGACAGATCCCACCCCATCCCTACGGTGTGCACGCTGAGCCAATAGCCGCGCAATTGCGGAGCTACGGACTAGACGCTCAGGCTGTGCGAAACTTCCCCCTGGACGCCCTGCGAGCGGAAATCGCGGCGGGGCGGCCAGTCATCGTTTGGGTCACGGGGGCGGTAGCCTGGGGGACGCCGGTTCCCTACACTGCTTCCGATGGAGATAGCACCATTGTGGCCCGTTACCAGCATACGGTCATGGTAATCGGCTACAACAGGTATGAAGTGAGCATCCTGGACGGGGCGCGAGTGTACACTCGCTCGTGGAGCGATTTCGAGCGCTCCTGGGGTGTTTTGGGGAACATGGCTGTCATCATGCGCCCCTCAAAAGAGGGTGAGCCCTCACACTATGTCAACCCATCGAAGCCGCCTCTTCTCGAATAAAGCATAGGTAGTCTCTTTCATTCATCAACCATCCCCACTCAGAGCCTCGATCACTTTACGTTCCCCTTCTCCATGTTTTGGCCGCATTCGTTCAATAAAGGCATTACTTTCGGGAAAGACGCCACCACCGCTCTCTATGTCCATCAAGATCAAATCGGCGACCATCTCCCAGTTCGATGGCGTATCCCGGGGACGGATCTTCCAGCGGAAGTCGTCCCCGATTGTGTCCCGTATCCATGCGTCAAACTCTTCTCTGCCGCCAGGCAAGTGTTTACACATGCCCATGTTTTTCGAACCTCCCATTGCTTTATTCGACTATTTGCAAAATGTGGCCAGTTCCCACTCATGTGCCGCCACCGCCGAATCGTTCCATGAATTCGTCAAAGCGCCTGCTCAGCGCTGCTGCTCGACGGCCCCTTCGTCGGTGTTTAGAGGGCCGCGAGGTTCCTAAACGCGCCTTGAGTTCCTGCAACAGGTCAATCGCCTCTTGACGATTGGCTCCATTCTGGTAGAGCGCCTCAACCGAGTCCAGAGCCTGGTCCCAGTGGCCAGAGATGATCTGATACATGGTCTGGCGTCGCAATCGCTGGCACCTCTCTTCGCGCCTTTGCTGTGATTTTTCCCTGACCACTTGCTTGGCCAGCGACTCTTTCGCCCGGCGATGAGCCTCCTCCACCTCCGGATCAGAGAGTCCCTGCTGCGACAGGACATAGCGCACCCAACTGCAAAACTTGAGCGCGAGTCGCCACTGCTCGTCGGCCATGGCTATCCTTAACTCTTTTTTCCAGATCTCTATCTGTTCCCTGGTCGTGGTTTCGGTCACGTTGTCTTGTTCCTCCTCGCAGAATTAGTGTAGCGTCACACGCCTCCGCTTTTTTCTCTAGGCAGCCTGTTCCGCCAGACGATTCAGGTATCGCTGGATGGCATCCTTGTATGCGCCGTACTCTGGTGCTCTCTCCAGGATAGTGAACTTGATCCATAGGGCGATGATTGGGCCGGTGATGTAATAGCGGCGGCCCTCCCGACCGACGAGGTCAAAGTCAGCCAGGCGCTTCAGATACGAACGCACCTCTCCCGGCTTTCGCTTGAGCGGAGCGGAGATCTCGGAGAGGGTTTGTCTGCCTCCTTCGGCCAACACCAGCAACACCGAGCGCAACGTAGTCTTGCCCCGCGCCTCGGCCAGCGCCATCTCTACTCGGTGCTGGCAGTATTGGTAGATTCGCCCTTCCCGCGTCAGGATCTCGTCATAGATTGCCCGATCCAGGACATCATCGTTGCTTTTGTCCCGATCCAACTGGCGCATGGCAGTCGTCAGACAGTTCAGATAGAAGGGATGGCCAGAGGTGAATTCGAACAGACGTGCGATGGTCTCTTGCGTCAGCAGGTGCTCCGGTAGGCTCTTGCGACAGAACTCGGCCGTGGCTGCCTGGTCAAAAGGGAGCACGGGCACGACCTGGAACTGATCGAAAAGAGGGGACGTCGCGGATTGCACGGCCCGCTCCACCATACGGATGTTCGAGCTGGCTGCGACATAGCTCACCCTGGTCTGCTGGCTGAGCGTCTGGCCCACGACGCTTAGCGTGTCTTTGATGCGCGGAAAGCTATCAAGCAAGGTGACGTTATGGAAATCGTCCAGGATGACGAGCGGTGTCCTGCCCGTGTGCTGGGCCGTCTGTTCCAGACAGGACAGAGTGGTCTCTAGCAGCAGCCGCTCGTCGGGCCGATCTTTCTCCATTTCTCGTGTCACCTGACGGGCGGTGGCGACGATGGTTTCTTCCCGCGTCTGATCAACGACTGTTAGCAAACTGGCCGCGTCGAGTACTCCGCTCGATTGTTCCACCTGCCGGCCATCGGCCTCGATGAACGACTGGCCGATAGACGCCAGCAAGCGGATGGCAAAGACAGAGGGCACAGAAAGATTGCGGGCCACGTTGAAATACACAGGCACCAGGGGCGAACGGCGTTCGTAGAGGTCATCGGCGAAGCGCTGGACGAGCATTGTCTTGCCGATGCGCCGCTGGCCGACCAGGGCCAGGTTCACGCCCTCGCCCTGCTGGATCAGCTCGGCGTTGTGGTGCAGCACGGCCAGGATCTCATCCCGGTCAGTAAAAAGGGCGCGTTCGTGTTCTCTGAGTAACATACCAGCACCTCCCCTGGCCTCGTGCCGGGGCTCCAACGTATGTTCTACGCAGTCAAACGTGGATCCTGAGAAGTTGGGTCAATTGGCCTGACTTCGCTAATTATAGCATAAT
>CAZGKH010000044.1:3749-15291 GCA_964525665.1 uncultured Anaerolineae bacterium
ATAATTCTAGAAATTATGCCAATTGGCCTAACCTGGCTGGAAGAGAACAACGAGAAAGGGAGATAGCACTGGGATCTATCGTCAAGGTGCAGGGATGCGCCTTCGTCGCGCTGCCGGCGGAGCGCCAGTGCACAGAGTTGGATGTCTGGACTGCAAAGAGCATACCACGAGCCAACATTCCAAAAGAGTGTCCGATAGGTGGAAAGAAACTTGGGGACAGTGAACCGAAAACGGCAACTCATATTCCTGGCTGGCGGTATCTTCGTCGCTAGCATCGCGCAAAGGCATCTGTTCCCCCAGATCCGGATTGTGAATTACCCTATTGGCATCAATAACTTCTACCTCATCCACCCCGCCGATGTGCTCCGCGCCCTCGGCGGAGTGCTGCTGTATGTCGTGGGGATGGCCTTAACGATCGGTGGCTTGCGACGATCTGCCCCCCCAGACACCGCCGAGTTCATAATCAGCAGATTCCCTTCCCAGTCAGCCAGGCGCGTGACTGCCGCGTATGCCCTGGCGCTGACCGCGCTATTGGTGAACCTGGGAGCCCTGTGGTGCTTCGGCAGTGAGCGCGCCAATCGGGGCCTGCTCCTCTGGCTCAGCAGTCTGCTGCTATTCATGTTGGCTTGCTGGATTGCAGATCACCCCCGCGCCACGGTGGAATTGCCATCGTGGCACCAAATCCCCCTCTGGGAACGCCTTAATACCATCAAAGCCAACAAACAGGAATTAGCGCTGTTGGCGCTGGTGCTGACTGTGGGCATCGGCTTCCGTTTCTATCAGTTGGACGCGATTTCCCCGGGTCTCAATGACGACGCCGCGTGGAACGGCCTTTACGCCATCGAACTGGCGCAGCGCGCAACGTACACGCCATATTCCCGACCGACAAGCCCCGGTGGTCCCGGGCACGAGACGATGTTCCACTACTTCACGGCGGCACTGATGGCGTTGATCGGCGAGACCTCGCTGGCGGTCAAGATGACCTCGGCCATCGTGGGGGTATTGCACCTGTTTGCGAGTTACCTGCTGGCGCGCGAGCTTTTTGGAAGACAGGGCGCATTAATAGCCACCGTGCTCCTCGCGACTTCGGGGTGGCATATCACGATGAGCAAGGTGGGGTGGCGGGCCATCAGCCTGCCCCTGTTCGAGACGCTCTGCTTCTATTTCCTGTGGCGCGGCTTTCGCACGCGGCGATATCTCGATTTCGCCCTGAGTGGTCTGGCGCTGGGCCTGACGCTCAATGCCTATCATGCAGGGTACGTCACGCCTTTCATCGTGCTCTTGCTGTGGCTGCACCGGATGATCGGTCTGCGGGGATCGCCGTCCCTCGTCGGCGCGAGAGCGCGCCTGCTGCGATTGGGGAGCGCGATGGCGAGTCTGACCGCGCTGACCTTGACCCCTTTGCTGGCGTACGTCGTGCAGCATGGGGACGCTTTTACCCAGCGTGCGCGACTCCTCTTTCTCGGCGCCAGGCTCGTCCAGGCGGGCAATCTGGAGCCTCTGTGGCGTAACCTGGCGACGGCCGCGGGGCTGTTCAATCTCTACGCCAACGGTGACGACTTCTTCCTCACGCGCCCGCTGCTTGACTTTCCGATCTCCGTCTTCTGGGTGCTGGGGCTGGGCTACTGCCTGTCCCGGTGGCGCGATAAGCGCTATTTGCTGTTGCTCGTCTGGTCAGGTGGAGCGCTAGGATTGGGCGTGCTCAGTATTCCCAACGGCAATCGGTGCATCGGGGCGATTGCACCGGTCTATTTCATGGGAGGGATATTTCTGGAGAGGTTAGCGCGTGCCTTGCGCGCGGCCCTGCCGTCTGGCGGCAGTTATCGCCGCGCGGTAACGGCCGGGTTGGCCGGCGTGTTGCTGGCGATCAGCGTATATACCTATCACGACTACATCGGGCCGAACCGCCACTATCTGTTCGGGTTCGACGAGGATGCGGTCTATGTTGGAGCTTACATCAATACACTGTTGCAGGAAAACTATCAGGTCTATTTGGCGGAGTACTACTATGCCAAGCGTTCCGTGCAATTCGCGACATGGCGCCCTGGCGACACGCCTTTCGCCCGTCGCTATGTTCCGCTCGACGAAGCGGCCTTACAGCAACTCGATTTGACAACCGGGCCGCCAGTTGCTCTCTTACTGCGTCCCCCTAACTATTTGATTCATGACGAATATCGTGTTGTCAATCCGGTCAACGACACGTCCTTGCGGGACCTCATCGCCACGCGCTATCCAGAAGTTCCCCCCATCGCGGTGCGCTCGGCGGCGGATCCGGCGCATGTAGTCCTACACGCTCATCTACTTATCTCCCCAAATGCACCCGTCAGGTGAGGGACTGATACCCTTGCAATTACTTCTATCTAGACTTTGGCCATTCTTCAGAAATCACTAGTGCGCGGAGTCACATGTCTTGACTACAATGGGCAAACACCCACCACTCCGAAGATCGATGTGTAGGAGGCCGCCCTCACACGATATCCAACCAACGCAGCTTCCTCTCCCCGAATAGGGCAATGGCTCGGAACCCCACCTGGCGCGCCAGCGCCACGGCCTGGGCGATGCTCCGGCCCAGGCCGGCCACCGAATGGGCATCCGAGCCGACGGTGAGAATCTCCCCGCCCAACTGCCGATAGCACTTCAGGACAGCCAGGCCAGGGAAAGTCTCCTGCGGCGGCTGGCGGAGTCCTGAGGTGTTGATCTCCAGACCCACGCCCTTCTCCACCATCAGTTCGAGGATGTCGTGGATCTCGTCAGCGAAGATCGTTGGATCAAAAGGACCGTAGTAGCTCACGCCGTAGCGCTTGGCCAGATCGAAGTGGCCGATGAGGTCAAACAAGCCGCTAACCACCGCCCGCCGCAGTTCGGCAAAATAGGACCGGTAGGCCGGCTGCACCGTGCGCTGGGCGAAGTAGCGCTCGCAATACGCTGCTTCGGAGATCATGGCCCAATCCGCCCCGTCCTCCACCAGATGCACCGAGCCCACCACGTAATCAAAGCGCTTGTCGGCCAGGAAGAGAGCGATTTCCTCCTCCCTCGAAGCCTGGTAGGTGACCTCCACTGCCGCCCGCACGGCGAGATTGTGGTCGAATCTCTCCCGCTGGGTTTCGATCTGACGACGGAAGGCGGCGTAATCAAAATAGTCATAGCCCCGGTCGCGAGGGTCGAAATCAACGTGCTCGCAGAAGCCGACCTCAACGAAGCCAAGCTCTGAGGCCCGCTGGCAGTAGTCGGCTATGGACGAGAAGCCGTCAACCGAGCAGGTGGAGTGGAGGTGGTAGTCTACGAGGTTGTTTTTCATGGAAGCGTCAAACGCCCTGACTCCACCCTGACCGGACTGTGGGCGGCCAGGTATTCCTCCAGCGCCTCTCGAAGGATGGTGGGCACATCATAGCGGGGATGCAGCTCCCAGTCGGAGTCCGCATACCCCCAGTCAGCCTCAAATTCAAAGTCGCTGCCAGCAACCCGATACTCGCGTTCCGGCTCAACTGATTGGCCGCCCACCAGCAGACGGCCATCGCGCACCACCGCGCCGCTGAGGTGCATCAGACCCCGCGCCTTGCCGCGGAGGGGAGGCAGCTGTTCCGCAGCGCGCTCCGGGTCTAGTCCTCTGGCCACCAACTCGACCAACTGTGCACCAGTCAGCGTCACCACCCCAGGGTTCGCTGGGGATGGACAGGCATCCCATAAAGTAGACCGGCGCAGCGGCCCTGATGGGAGCGGCCTGCTAAAGGCTTGCCCGGCCACCAGTACACCCACCTCCGCGTCCATCCGCTGTCGAAGCGCGTCTGCCAGAAGGTTCGCCACGCCGCACTCGCGGTCGGTGGCGAAATCCAGTAGGACGATAAGCTCCCCGATGATCTCATCCAGATACCGCTCGACCTCAACCTCGACAGCCTCGGCCTCTGCCAGCACCTGGGCCGAGGGAAGCGTCGTGTCCAATACTGGCAGCACGGTTGCGCGCGTCACCCTCAGCTTTTCGCCGTCCCAGCTCAGGTCTATCCGCCCCAGATGCTCGGCATAGTGCCCCGCCTGAGCGATCAGCACGTCCCCCACCCATTCACCCTCTGGCAGTGTGTCATGGCTGTGCCCTCCGACGATAAGGGCCACGTCCCCCTGCAACTCCTCGGCCAACTCCCGGTCAGCCGCCAACCCCAGGTGCGACAACAAGATGACGGCGTCGGCGCCTTCGCTGCGCAGTCCCGCTGCCAAGTCGCGGATAAGCGGGAGTGTCGGCACAATGGGCAAGCCAAAGAATCTTGTGTAGGAGGGCATCTCGACTGTCACGCCAATAAGACCCAGCCGCATGATGCCCAGATCGAGGAGCGCGGTCGGATGAGTGCCTGAAATGAAGCTATCGTCAGCCATGCGGACGTTGGCCAGCAGGTGAGGATAGCGGGATGCGCTAGTGTGATCTTTCAGCACCCCAGGCCCATAGCGGGGAATAGCGCCATTGCCCACCGCAACGGCGTCGCAACCAGCCACGCTGAGCAGACGATGCATGGCAGCTCCTTTGGTCAGGTTGCTGAGCCGGTTGGAGTAGTCCTCGCTGTCGCCCAGGTCAAAATAGAGCACGGGCACATCCCGGTTCTCGGCCCTGATCCCCTCGACGAGGGTGGCGATCCGAGACAGCCCTTGGACGCGGCCATGGATGTCGTTGGTATGCAAGATGGTGAAATGATAGGACACTATGGGTCCTCCTTCTGCACAGCTAGTCTCTCTCCTGAAAGGTGCACGAACTCATCACTGTCATTTAGTTGAGACCTTGGCAGCCCTTAATTGCCCATTCCAGGGGAGCAAAACCGCCTTGAAACTGGGTGAAAACATCATAAACCGAAGCCGATTTTGAGACCTCCGAAGTGAATCCTTTCGCGCTGCGGCGATGTTGACAACCCTATTATACGCGCTTTTTGGGACTTGCGCAACCAGGTGAATTATGTTAAAATAGGCCCGTTGTGCATTCTCTGGTAAGAGGGAGGTAGCCAATGATATTAGGCAGAATCGTACGACGGTTCGTGCAGTGGTGGACTGCTCTCAGGGTAGTGGCTGTTTTACTGCTGGCATTGGCATTTCTGATCGCCGTATTGGGCTACCTCAATCAGCTTGGGTGGCTTTATCTGCCGGAGACGGTAAAGCAGATCATTGCCGACTTCTATGCCCACGTCAGCACGGAGCTGGCAGGTCTCGCGATCATCATACTCGTTCTAGAGGCATTGTATCAGCGTCGTGAAACAGAGCAAGAGAAGAGGCGCCTAATCCAGCGGCTCAGCAGCTCCGATGGTGTATCTGCACAGAAAGCAGCTCGGGCGCTGCAGGCACAAGGATGGCTGCGCGATGGATCGGTAAACAAGGCCAACTTACAGACAGCCAAACTGCGAGATGCCGATCTCCAGTGGGCAAGTCTGAGAGAGGCTAATCTGCAAAAGGCCAACCTTCAGAGTGCAAATCTGAGGTTCGCTGATCTACAGCACACCAACCTGACAGACGCAAAGCTCCAGGGCGCCAATCTGAGGGACGCGGACCTCCAGAATGCCAACCTGATGCGTACGAATCTCCAGGATGCCAACCTGGCAGACGCTAATCTTCAGGCTGTTGGCTCGTATGAGGCCAATCTCCAGGATGCCAACCTGAGATACGCCAATCTCCAAGGCGCTGGCCTGACTGGCGCCAATCTCCAGGGTGCCAGCCTGTACGAGGCCAATCTCCAGGGTGTCAACCTGAAGTATGCCAACCTTCAGGACGCCAACCTGATGCGCGCCAATCTTCAGTACGCCAACTTGACGCACGCAGACCTTAAGGATGCCAACCTGAGGTACGCCAATCTCCAGAACGCCAACTTGACGGACACCGATCTCCAGGACGCCAATCTGAAATATGCCAATCTTCAGGGTGCGGACGTGGTGCGTGCCAATCTCCAGGGCGCCAACCTGTCGGCCGCGAACCTCCAGGATGTTGACTTGCAGCACGCAGATCTGCGAGGGGCCTTGCTGGGAGCCACGAACCTTCAAGAGGCTAATGTGGGACACGCCAAGTACAACAAAGCCACCATCTGGCCCGAGGAATTCACCCCACCGCCTGAAGCCGTTGATTGGGACGCCGTAGGCAGCCAGGAAGAATGACCTACCGATCATTTTGGTCATCTGTACTAGAACAGAGTAAGCCGCTTGCCAACTTGGCAGGCGGCTTTTTGTTTGCATCTGGTTTGACCTCTCGGCACCCTGGATTTCACAGCACGCACACACGAGAATGTGGCCGCGTGATGCCCAGATCGAGGAGCGCGGTCGGCTGAGTGCCTGGGATGAAATCACCATCGGCTATTGGAGTAGTCCTCAGGCGACGTTGACCACCTTCCTGGCGACAACCATCATCTCCATCTCATCAAGGTCAATCTTGCGCCGCCCCCAGTCCCCCGCGGTGCCACCCCAGATGTGTTCCACCTCGAACCCCGCCTGGCGAAAAAGCATGACCAGCTCCGTGGGCACATAACTGCGCTCTCTCACCAGCACGCTCTTTTTGCCTTCAGGCGTATCACACCCCACGGTGTAGACCTCAGCCATCGTGACTGGATCAAAGCGGCCATTTTCCACATCCTCCTGGGTAACCTGGCGAATCATTCTACAGGCGTTGAGAGCGGTCAAAATGAACCGCGCCCCTGGCTTGAGGGCGGCGTGTACGTTGCGAAGGATGGCCAGATCGTGCTCGATGGGGTCATCCCCGCTGCCCAATAACGAGAAAGCTCCCTCGCACAGACAAATGGCTGCATCGAACAACTTGTCTAATGCAAACTTCGTCGCGTCAGCGTGGATCAACTCGACCTCAACGTCAGCTTCCCTGGCCGCCCTCTCCGCCTCGGCCAGCATCCCGGCAGAGATATCAACCCCCGTGACCTGATACCCACGCCTGACAAGCTCGACCGCGTGCCGCCCGGTCCCACAGCCCACGTCCAGAATACGGTCACCCGGTGGAAGGCCCAGCTCCTCAAGCACAAAGTCAACTTCTTCCACCGTGTTTTCCGTGAAGGAGTTGTCCATGTAAACCGGAGCGTGGCCGTCGAAGAACTCCTCCCACTCGTTTCTTTTTGTCATCTTGTTTTGACCTCTCTATATCCTGGGTTTCTCGCCATGCACATACAGAAAAATGGCTGCGTGATCCCGCCACCTTTGCAGCCAGGGATGCTTTTCGCACATCTCCAGAGACGGCCGGGGCTCTTGTATTCGTTTCAGCGTGAACCCTGCCTCGATCAAAGCGTTGAGGTAGCCGGAAAGCGTCCTGGGAAACCTGGGCACGGCAAATGGCTCAACGTTCTCTGAGCCTGGAGCCTTTGAGAATCTCCAACGCTCCACCCAGGGTTCGCGAGCAAAATAGTCAGACACCGTGATCACGACGTCATTTCCATGCTCATCAGGAATCCATCCGAATCCTTTGGTCAGGAAACACGGGTGAGTTATGCTGAACATCAACTCGCCGCCTGGCCGAAGCACTCTGTAAATCTCATGGACAGCACCCTCGAAGTCAGGCCCATCCATCAGCGCCATAGATGAAACCACGGCGTCGAAGGATGCGTCGCCGAAAAGAGAAAGGTCGGAAAACGATGCCACCTCGTACCGAATCCCCAGAGGCTCCCTTTGCTCCTCCCGTCGAGCCAGCTCGATCATTCTCTCGGAAATGTCCACCCCGGTCATTCGCGCCCCACTTCTGGCAAAGAGCCGCGTGTTGTAACCCTCTCCGCAGCCGGCGTCCAGAACCGTCTTTCCGCTGAGGTCGCCGACGAACTCAAAAAAGGCGGGATTGTTGAAGTACTCGCGGTACGCATCCCAGCCTTGGCGGACGTGATCGGCCCATACATTGGCGTTCTTGTCCCAGTATCTGGCGACTTCTTGTTCGGGGATTTCTGAATGGTTCATATTGTCGTTACTCTCAAGCGGCAACTTCGGTTAACGGGGCGACGACTAGCGCCGCCAAGTCACACAACGGCCGCCATCGCTCGAAACCTGTCTGTTCAATAGAAAACGAGAGGCGAATTGAGGGTCTATCCACTCTCCCCCACCACCATCCCCCACAACTGGTCCAGCTCCCGCACGCCGAGGGCGCCCCCGGCCTCTGCCCGCCTACGGCACCAGGCGTGCACCTGCAGGTGAGACGGCACGACGACGCGGGGCGCGAACTGCAGGCCCTGGGCCGCGTTACGGACGCAGTTCAACGCATAAGTTGTTTTACCAAAGGCGGCGGGGCGAGGTAAAGACGGACGGTCATAGTTCAACAGCCCAGTCAGCGGCCGCGTTGTAGCCATCGTGGCACGTGAAAAACAGCACCTGATGATTCTGGGCGATTTCTTTGCACAACGCTATCGCCTGCTCTCGTCTGTCTGGATCGAACTTCACAAAGGGATCATCTAGCAACAACGGGGGCTTTGCATCACGATAGAGAAGATCGAGCAAGGCCAGTCTGGCTGCCAGGTAGAGTTGGTCTACGGTGCCTCTGCTCAACTCGCCACTCCCTGGCGTAATCCAGTCCCCTTTCTCTTGACCGATGCCTCATCTACACCGCCGCTGGTGAAGAGGCTTTGCAGTTGGTCTCCTATCTCTCGCCGACCGGCCGAAATATCGTCAATGGCATCCTGCTCCACACACACCGTGCTTTGGAGCAACCTCAACGAGCCATAGCCCAGTATCTCGCTGATGACCTGCTCGACCGAGTCAATATCCTCTTCACGGCCACCTGTCTGCAAATTGGTCAGGCAGACACTCTGGGCATCCCAGTCCTTCTTCAGACGATAGGGAGTTCCGCTCTCGTCTGTGGTGAAGTCCAATGTGATGCTGAAAGGTCTGTTCCCACCCCACGAGATGCGATCATCCACACGCTTGACTCGTTCCAGAGTTGTGTGGCGGGGGTTCCCCAGCAGTGCAAAGAGGATCGCTTCTTGTAAGGTGGTCTTGCCCGCCTCGTTAGGTCCCTTGATGAGGTTCAAACCTGGCCGAAACGTGTATTCTTCTTGGTCAAGCTGTCCAAAACGCTCTAAAGCGATACGTTGTAAAAGCATCAAAGCACCTCCTTGCCCTCCAGCAAGGCCACGCCCAACTGGAGCGCCTGTTCAGTCCGCCGACATTCTGCATCATCTGCGGCATTTTCCATCCGTGCTTGCATCAGACAGATAAACTTGCCCACGACCAACTCATCAGGAAAGTCTTCCGCAGAAATGGACGCGCGCTGTGGATGGGATTGATCGGAACACTCGATGTAGTAGAAGTCAGAAGTAAGCTCCTGCGCCAGCCTCTCCGTATCGAGCACCACTCCCAACTCCACAAGTCCGGAAAACGTGACCTTCAGCATCAGGTTGGGATCGGCGCGAGCCCTGATCTCTTCCACAATCTGAGGTGCCGATTTCCCAGCCACGTCAACCGAGATTCCATCGGTCGAAATGGTCCCCACCCGTTCTGGATGGACTTGCACGCCGTTTTCGTCCACCTCGACGCAAGCCACGTAGCCAGCACCTTTCTGATTCAGCGCAGTCGGTTCAGGAGCGCCTGAGTAGAAGGCTTTAACCCCACCTTGTGAATAATCTGCGAAAGCGTGCCAATCACCCAGTGCCACGTAATCCATACCACTGGCGCTGATTTCCTCTGGTCGGATCGGCCGGGGTGGATCAACGATATCTGGCCGAACCAGATTACCGTGTGCCAGCGCAACGTGCCAACGCATTGCCCCTGTTCGGCTTAGGCCGCGCAGCGGGCTGATCCGGGATTGACTGAACAAGATTGCGTTACCGTAGACAGCCACATCAAGCTCGGCGAATTCCCGGATTGTGGGCTGCTCAGTGAAGATGATCACGTTATCTGGGAAACGAGCCTTGCGATATACCGAGGTATCGTCGTAGCAGTCATGGTTACCAGACAGGATGCAAACAGGGATGTCCAACCGACCGAGCTGGAAGGCGACGAAATCCATGGTGTCCTGATGGGGGCGGTTGTCGTTGAAAAGATCGCCAGTAATCAACAGCAGATCAAATTCAGCTTCAGCCGCCATGTCCACAATGCGCCGGAACGTCTTGCGTAGCTGCTGGCGGTGCTGTTGTCGTTTGACACCTAATAAGTGAAACGGCGCGTCAAGTTGGACATCGGACACATGCAGCATTTTGACCATTGGGATCCTCCTTATTTTGCGAACCTATTTACATTCGGCCACTTGACGCCCATTTTAGCACAAAGCACCAGGTAAGTCAATGCTCGACTCATAACAAGTGCCCCCGGCGCCGGCTACCACCGAAGTGGGCCGCCCGCACCGGGGGCACTTGTTGTCCTTCAACCTGTACCGGGTCACGCTCAGCCCCCACCGCTGGACCAGCAACTCCCCACACTCCGGACAATAGGTGTTCTCATACGGATGACCCACCACGTTGCCCAGGTAGACGAAGTCCAGCCCCTCCTCTTTGCCGATGTCGTAGGCCCGCTCCAGGGTCGGCAATGGCACGGGAGGGAAAGCCTCTTCCGGCAATTCTTTAACCTCGTCAATCAAGATTTGTTGACATTCAGTCCTATTCATGAGATGGTTCCTTTCCTGTTCTGATGAGCCAGTCGGAAATGCGCGCGGAAATACGCGCGCACATTCTTTATCCAATATCCTCCTCCGGCGTTCGTGGCGGCCAAATATCAGATGAACTGGAATACAGCATCCAAGACATCGGGAACATTCATCGAAGAAGCCGGGTGGACTTCACCTTGATCGTCGTGACGATGATCGGGGAAGGTAGAAACGGTGGGATGGTGCGGCGCATTATCCCACCGACTTACCAACTTGCCGGCGGAAGTCTGCAAATGATACCGATACTTGGGGCGCGTCAGTACCGGCTCGGTGACAACGTATTCTGCAATGTGCAGCTCAAAGCCGCCTGTCAGCGTGAGGATGCCGCGCACGTAGCACTCGTTGACATCAATTTCCTCAAAGCGCACGTCTGAACGGAGCACGTGCGGTGCAATGTGGATGGCATGTTGCAGGCTCAGGTAGTAATCGCGGGCGTTCAAACCTGGACTCCTGACAAGATGTGAAAGCGTCGCTCCCACAGGTCGAGGCCACGTTTGGCTGCATACCAATCAAAATAGTCGGCATCGTCGCCCAGCGCACCGGATTCAAATTGCTGCATGAACTCTTCAGAAGACATCCGGTACTGCTGTTCAAAAGCATGGCAAGTGCGTCCAAAGTAAGTGCGTCGTGCGTCGGCCAGCTCAGCCTCGTTACGCAGCGCGCTGATCAGAACCTCGCGGACTTCACCCCAATTGACCCCGGTGGAGAACTGAGTCCTCAGTGCAATTCTTTCCATACCTCTCTCCTTATCTACCCACTCCATATAGCCTTCCCTTGATACCTATTTTAACACAAAGCAGCAGGCAAGTCAAAGCTCTGTATTCATTCATCTCAACTGCCCGTCACTACCGGGATGGCCCGCCCGCAGCGGGGGCACTTCTTGTCCTCCAACCTATACTGAGTCACGCTCAACCCCCACCGCCGGACCAGCAACTCGCCACACCCCGGACAATAGGTGTTCTCGTAC
>CAZGKH010000045.1:0-15165 GCA_964525665.1 uncultured Anaerolineae bacterium
TGAATGGACTTGGCTTTGGCTTCAGTTGTTTTTATCCGCTCATGGCGAAACAATGCAGTTATCAGATTCTTATATAGAGCTCTGCGATGGCCGCTGGAGCGTCCTAGCCGGCGGCCTGCTTTCCGATGTCTCATGAAGCGTCACCCCTCGGGTTATTCTTTCCCTTCTTCCTCGATGAGGAGCAAGCCTCTCTCCCTCAGCTTACTCCTTAACTCATCCAACGACTTGGGGCCGAAGTTCCGGATATTCATCATATCCTCGTCGCCCTTTGCCAGTCTCTCGAGCACCTCTCCCACATTGGTTATCCCGGTCCGCTTGAGACAGTTATAGACCCGTACATTGAGATCCAAATCCTCGATCAACATGTCGTAAACACGAGACGGTATACCTTCTTCCTCAGCTTCTTCTTCTGAGGCCTTTTCCTCAATGTTGGCCACCAACGTCAGGTGATTAACCAAAATGCTAGCGGCCTCAGTCAAGGCCTCTTGAGGCCTAATGGTGCCATCGGTCCATACTTCCATGATAAGCCGATCGAAGTTAGTCAACTGACCAACGCGGGCTCGCTGTACCTCGTAACCAACTTTGCGGATGGGGCTGAAGATAGCATCAACAGGGATTTCCCCGATGGGCAACTTTTCCCGTTCCTCAGCAGGCGAGTACCCCTTGCCTTTTTGGACCGTCAGCTCTATTTCCACTTCGGCATCATCGGAGTCTACGGTGAACAAGTACAGATCAGGATTGATGATGTCTACATCGCTGGGGCATTCCAGGTCACCAGCCGTCACCACACCCTCACCCTTGACCTCTATACGCAAATAGGCTGGCTCGGTATCGTCGGAATGCATCTGCAGCCGGATTTGCTTCACGTTGAGGATCAACTGGGTCATGTCTTCCTTGACATGAGGAATGGTTGAGAACTCGTGGTGCACATCGCTAACCCTCATGGATACGACCGCCGCTCCATGCATAGACGAGAGGAGAACTCGCCGTAAAGCATTGCCAAGGGTTATGCCATAGCCATTTTCCATGGGGCCGATAACGAAACGGGCATAACCTCTCGAACTAATCTCACACTCGACCTTGGGCAAAACAATATTTGTCAAAGGACCGCCTTCCTGATTTACCATTAGCCTAACCCCCTTCCTCCAGGAGGATAAAGCTACCACCAAGCACTACTCTAACGGCTGTAGTACTCGACAATCAACTGCTCGTTCAAAGGCAAGTCTATCTCTTCCCGTAAGGGGAGATTCAAGATACGCCCCGACATGCTGAGAGCGTCCAGGCTCATCCAGTCCGGCACAGCCTTGCGCCCCAGATCCTTTGCCCTATCACTGAAATACGCTAACTTCTTGCTCGGCTCGCGTACCGCTATCACGTCGCCTGGCTCCAGCAGCATCGAAGGAATGTCAGCCCTTCGTCCATTACGATTGAAGTGGCCATGGCACACCAATTGACGAGCCTGAGCCCGCGAATCAGCGAACCCAAGCCGATAGACGACGTTATCCAGCCTACTTTCCAGAATGATCAGCAAGTTGTCACCAGTTAGACCCTTCCGTCTTTCGGCTTCTCCAAAATACCGTCGGAACTGTCTCTCCAACACGCCGTAAATGCGCCGCACCTTCTGCTTCTCTCGGAGCTGTATGGCATATTCCGACTTACGTCTGCGGCGGAACTGGCCCTCACGGCCATGCATGCCAGGAGCATAGGAACGCCTATCAAGAGCACATTTGGCGGTCAAGCACCTTTCACCTTTGAGAAACAGCTTCACACCTTCCCGCCGACACTGTTTACAAACTGGGCCGGTACTTCTGGCCATTCTTACCTCCTATTTGGAGATTAGAGGCTAGAAATCGGAGGTTGGAAAATCCAACGCTCCAGTTTCCAATATCCAACTTCCAACATCCAATCCAGCTACATCCTTCGCCTCTTAGGGGGGCGACAACCATTGTGAGGAATGGGAGTGACATCGGTGATGGATTTCACCTTGAGACCTGCCGCTTGTAAAGCACGAATGGCTGCCTCTCTGCCAGGCCCAGGTCCCTTGACAAATACGTCTATCTCCCTCATACCGTTATCCATAGCCTGCTTGGCTGTCTGTTGAGCGGCCATACGAGCTGCGTAAGGAGTACTCTTACGCGATCCCTTGAAGCCCACGGTGCCAGCGCTCCCCCAGGTGACGGTATTGCCCTCCCGATCAGTCATAGTGATGATCGTATTATTGAACGTGGCGTGAATATGGGCTTGTCCCTGAGGGACGTTCTTGCGCACACGGCGAGCCGTTCTTTTCCCTCTTCGTTGCGGCATACTTCCTCCCCAATATCGAATACCGAATATCCAATGTCAAATACCCACGACCCTAGCTGCTCCATCGGCTACTGAGTACTGGATATTGGCTATTGGGTATTGATCATTTCTTCCTCATCCCGCGTCTCTTGCCACGGCCAGGCACAGTCCTACGTGGGCCACGCTTGGTGCGAGCGTTGGTCTTGGTCCTCTGCCCATACACAGGCAAGTTGTAACGGTGACGGAGCCCACGATAACAGCCGATTTCCTGCAAGCGCTTGATGTTCTGGCTGACCTCCCGCCGCAGATCACCCTCAACCCTATAATTGGCGTTGATAACCTCGCGCAAGCTGCTAATCTCGGCCTCAGCCAGGTCCTTTATCCGCGTATTGTAGTCAATCCCCGTCCGAGCCAGAATCTCCCGGCTAGCCGAGCGCCCGATGCCAAAGATGTAGGTCAAGCCGATCTCCACCCGTTTGTTGCGGGGTAAGTCAACTCCAGCGATTCGTGCCATCCTCTACCTCCCTTTATCCTGAGCCTGTCGAAGGGATCGTTATCCCTGCCGCTGCTTGTGCTTGGGATTCTCGCAGATCACGCGAACCACACCCCTGCGCTTGACGATTTTGCACTTGGTACAGCGACGCTTAACTGATGCACCAACTTTCATCTCTAAAACCTCCACATTAGCCTACAAGCGGGTTAATATCTCGGCCTCACCCTCGGTGATGGCTATGGTATGCTCAAAGTGAGCCGAGAGCTTCCCATCCTTTGTAACTACCGTCCAATCGTCGGCCAAAACTCGCGTGCGCCAATCCCCCACGTTAACCATAGGCTCTAGCGCAAAAGTCATGCCTGGCTTCAAAAGAAGGCCTCGCTTGCGCTGACCGTAGTTAGGTATCTGAGGGTCCTCATGCATCTGACGGCCAATGCCATGGCCAGTGTATTCGCGCACTACCGAGTAGCCCCTGCTCTCGGCATAGTCCTGGATGGCCCATGATACGTCGCCAGCGCGGTTTCCTGCCCGTGACTGCCTAATTCCCGCCGCCAGGGCTCCAGCCGTTGCTGCTAACAGCTCTTTCGCTGCTTCGGCGATTTCCCCCACACCTACGGTTATGGCCGCGTCGCCGTGATACCCTTGATAGATGGCCCCCACATCGAAGCTGACGATATCGCCCTCACCCAGATACCGCTTCTTGTTGGGAATGCCGTGCACTACTTCTTCGTTGATCGAGACACACACGGAGGCCGGGAAGCCACGATAACCTTTGAAAGAGGGAATTGCTTTTTGCCTGGTAATGATCTGGTAGGCCAACTCATTTAGTTCGGCGGTATTGATCCCAGGTCTGATCTTCTGCTGCAAGTCAGCCAACACCTCGGCCACGATGCGCCCAGCCTGCCGCATGCGTGACAGCTCCGAGGGCGATTTCAAAACTATCACTTAATGAAGCCCTCGTAATGGCGCATCAGGAGTTGAGCCTCTAACTGCTTCAGGGTGTCCAGCACCACGCCGACCACAATGAGCAAGCCAGAACTAGTGATGAGCATCATCCCAGGGTTCTCCACGACCCCGAGCACACCAACTATCCAGGGCAGGACGGCCACTGTGGCCAGAAAGACCGCCCCCACCAGGGTGATGCGGCGCATAACTCCGTTTAGATAGTCGGCGGTACGTTTGCCAGGGCGAATGCCAGGGATGAACCCTCCCTGACGCTTCAAGTTCTCAGGGAGATTCTGTTGCTGGAAGACCATATCGGTGTAGAAATAAGTGAAGCCAAAAACCATGAGGAAGTACATTATGTAGTAGACATTGCCCTGTCCGTTGAAAGTCTGATAGATAGTGTTGGCAATACTGGAGACCACCTGATTTTGAGCCGAGACAAGGTAAGAGGCGATGACCCCAGGAAGCATCAAAAGAGATTGGGCAAAAATAAGCGGAATCATGCCTGCTGCATTGACTCGCAAAGGAACGTGAGTGCTTTGACCACCGGCGACTCGCAATCGTCCGCCCCGCATGGCCAGCACACGCTTGCCATATTGAACCGGAATGCGCCGCTGCCCTTCCTGCACCATGACGATAACCCCTACCGTAATAACCATGATGATAAGAAATGCTATCAGACCCCGCACGTCACCTACCAGCAAGGCCCCCACTCGCTGTGGGACACGGGCCACAATACCACCAAAGATGATAACGGAGAGACCATTGCCTATGCCCTGCTCTGTGATCAGTTCGCCCAGCCAGATGGCGAACATCGTACCTGCCGTCAAAGTGCATATAGTAGCAATTGTGGGCAAGAGCGTCTCCCCAGAAAGGCCGAAGTTGGTGATAACGCCTTGGCCCTGCAACAATATGGACTGGGCATAGGCCTGCAGTGCCGACAAAGGGATAGCCATGAAATAAGTGTAGCGATTTAGCTTGTTGCGCCCAGCCTCGCCCTCCTGAGCTAACCTCTCTAATGCGGGTATGATGGGCTGCAAGAGTTGTATGACAATGGTAGCCGTGATGTAGGGATAGACCCCCATAGCCATAACTGAGAAGCTAGACATGGCGCCACCTGACATCAAATCCAACAGGCCCAAAAGCTGGTTGGCTTCAAACACCTGGCGCAGAGCCACCGGGTCCACGTTGGGCACCGGAACATGAGCAGCCAAGCGGTATATAACTAAGACAAGAAGGGTGACCAAGATCCTGCGCCTTAGGTCAGGCAACTTGAAAGCATTACGGACAGCCTGTATCATCTATCCCCTCCTCTGACCCCAGTGCCAATGCACGGCGTTGAGCCTCGTCTTCAACGTAATAGCACCTCTGCCGAACCCCCGGCACCCAGGATCTTCTCTCTGGCGCTGGCCGAGAAACGGTGAGCCTTGACGGTAAGAGGCCGGTCCAAGTCGCCACTCCCTAGAATGACCACCGGCTCGCGCGGCGATTTGATGATGCCAGCCTCGGCCAGAGTAGTCGGGCTGACCTCGTCTCCCGCCACGAAATCGTCTAACCGGTCGAGGTTGACCGGAGTGTAGTACACCTTAAAGATGTTGGTGAAGCCTCGCTTGTAAGGCAAGCGCCGCACCAGCGGCAACTGGCCGCCCTCAAAATAGGGACGCACCCCTCCGCCAGAGCGAGCATTCTGCCCTTTGGTGCCTCGGCCAGCGGTTTTGCCCTGGCCAGCAGCAATTCCGCGCCCCACTCGTTTCCTCTTCTTTTTAGCCCCCTTAGCGGGACGCAACTCGTGTAACTTCATCCTCACCCCCATAACAGTGATCAGTATTCAGTGATCAGTTTCCGGCAACCAGTTCTTCAACCTCGACCAAATGCCTCACTTTGTGAACCATCCCCCTGGTCACCGGATCGTCCTTCCACTCCACCGTTTCCCCCAGCCGCTTGAAGCCCAGGGACTTGATGGTCGCCTTTTGTCGCTGGGAATAGCCAATGCTGCTCTTGACCCATTTGATACGCAGCATCGTCTTTTTGCTTTTCCTTCGGCCCTTGACCTTTTTCTTGGTCTTCTTTTCAGCCACCGACCTGCTCCCTTGCCCAGAAGGGCATCAACTCCGCCACAGGCTTACCTCGGAGTCTGGCCTCTTCTTCGATGTCTTTTAACTGAGACAGTCCCTCTAGGGTAGCTCTGATCACGTTGAGGACGTTGGAGCTGCCCAGAGACTTGGTCAGGATGTCGTGGATACCTGCTGCCTCCACTACTGCCCGCACTCCACCGCCAGCGATGACCCCTGTGCCCGGCGACGCTGGCTTCAAAAGCACCCTAGCCGCTCCGAACTGGGCTAACACCTCGTGAGGAATAGTCGTGCCAACCAAGGATACCTTCCTCATGTCCTTCCTGGCTCGCTCTGCTCCCTTGCGGATAGCGTCGGGCACTCCGCGAGCCTTGCCTATCCCAACGCCCACACTGCCCTGGTTATCGCCTACCACGACAACGGCGCGGAAAGCGAAGCGCCGGCCACCCTTGATCACCTTCGCTGTGCGTGTGATGTGCACCACCCGCTCATCCAGATCATCCTTCTTCTCCTGGAAATTTCTCCTCGCCATCCAGCCTCCTTCTAAAACTCCAGTCCAGCCTCACGCGAGCCCTCGGCCAGAGCCTTCACCCGACCATGGTACTTATAGCCGCCTCTATCGAAGACCACCTGCTTCACGCCCCGAGCCAGAGCTCGCTCGCCTAGGAGCTTGCCTACCGACTTTGCTTGCTCAGTCTTGCTCAGTCCGTTCAGTATCCCCCGCAGTTCAGGGTCAAGAGTGGAGGCCGCCGCCAGAGTATGTCCCTGATCATCGTCAATGACTTGGGCATAAATATGCTTCAAACTCCTGAATATATTCAAGCGGGGGCGCTCAGCGGTACCTACCGCCTTTCTCCGCACCCGCCGATGTCTTCGCTGGCGTGCTAACTCGGTTTGCTTACTCATCGTTTTCTCATCGTCTCCTACTTGGGTTGAGTAGCCGAAGGCGTATCGAAACCAGAGTTCTAGCCTCCTACTACCTTGCCCGCTTTGCCAGCTTTCTGGCGCACATACTCACCCACATAACGGACGCCCTTGCCTTTGTAAGGCTCGGGAGGGCGAACCCGCCTGACCCTGGCCGCCATCTCGCCGACCAGCTCCTTGTCAATCCCTTCGACGACGATGTTCTTGCCGCGACTCTCGGTGTCAAAGGTAATTCCCAAAGGCGGTGTTATCTCTACTATATGAGAAAAGCCGACATGCAAGGCGAGGTTATTGCCCCGCATCTCAGCACGATAGCCGACTCCACGGACCTCCAGATCCTTGCGGTATCCCTCAGTAACTCCAGTCACCATGTTTGCCAACAGGGCTCGCGTCAACCCATGCAGAGCCCGATGCTGACGGCCGTCTGTGGGGCGAGTCACCACAATCTGTCCATCCTGGATGGATATCATCATATCTGGGTTGAAAGAGCGGCTCAACTCGCCCTTGGGCCCCTTCACCGTTACGTGGCTGCTCTTTATGTCTACCTGAACACCTTTTGGAATGGGAACAGGCATGCGACCTATACGTGACACCGGAATACCTCCAAACTATAAGCTACTTCTCGTTCGCCGAAGGTCTCTGACCGAGGCGAATGAGCTCGGTCGGGAGACCGTCGCCCATCACGAATACTCACTAGAAGCTACCAAATATGGCACAACACTTCGCCACCAATGCCGAGACGGCGGGCTTGCTTGCCTGTCATGACACCCTGGGATGTTGACAGGACAGCGATGCCCATGCCACTGAGCACCCAGGGTATGTTCTTCTTACCCGCATAGACCCGACGCCCTGGCCTGCTGATCCGCTTCAAGCCAGTGATAATAGATCGCCTGTCTTTTCTGTCCCCTGAGTACTTCAACCAGATTCTGATCATGGGCTGGGGACGATCCTTGGTGACATCGCAGTTTTCGATGAAACCTTCATCCTTCAAGATTCTGGCGATAGCCAACTTCATCTTTGAGCCGGGAACGACCACGTAGCTGTGACCAGCCATAATAGCATTCCTGACGCGGGTCAACATGTCGGCAATGGGATCGGTCATGCTCATTTAATCGGACTCCTATTCGCTAATTCCAAGACAAACTGAACTTGATTTCACCAACTAGCCTTAACTACGCCTGGAATCTTTCCTTCCAGAGCAAGCTTGCGGAAACAGATACGACAGAGCTTAAAACGACGGATATAGCCCCGGGGACGACCGCATCGTTGACAACGATTGCGCACCCGTACTTTGTACTTTCTACGTGTCTCTCGTATCATCATGCACTTTTTAGCCACTGTCCCTCCTGATTGGCAATGTCTCGACTGAGCTTGCCGAAGTCTGGCTCACTATCTTGCGAAAGGCATCCCTAACAATTGCAACAAGTGCCGGCCCTCTTCGTCCGTCTTAGCCGTGGTGACGATGCTTATCTCCATGCCTCGCACTTTATCAATGGAGTCGTAATCTATCTCCGGCCACATAAGCTGCTCCCGAAGCCCCAAACTGTAGTTGCCTCGGCCATCGAAGGAGTCAGGGGAAACCCCGCGAAAGTCCCGCCGGCGAGGCAAAGCAACATTGCACAAGCGATCCAAGAAATCGTACATCCGGTTGCCCCGCAGAGTGACCTTAACCCCGACTGGCATCCCCTCGCGCAGCTTGAAACCAGCGATGGATTTCTTGGCCCTAGTCACGATGGGCCGCTGGCCGGCTATGGTGGTGATGTCCTGGACAGCGTGATCCAGAGCCTTGGCGTTCTGCAAAGCCTCGCCTACGCCCACGTTGACCACGATTTTCTCCAGGCGCGGCGCCTCCATCACGCTGCAAAAGCCAAATTCTTTCATCAAAACAGGAACAACTTCGTTGTGATAACTATCTTTTAGCCTTGGCACAACTAACTCCCTAATTAACTATCAATAATGGCGTCGCACTTCTTGCAGACGCGAACCTTGACACCACCCTCTAAACGTTGAAATACGACCCTGGTTCGCTGATCACACTGGGGACAGACCAGCATTACGTTGGATAGATGAATGGGGGCCTCGAACTCGATAATGCCCGCTTGGGTCTGCATGCGGCCGCCGGTAGGCATGGGCCTTTGGTGCTTCTTGACCAGTCTGACACCTGAAACAACCACCCGATCCTTCTTGGGAATGAGCCGATGGACAGTGCCCCTCACCTCACGGTCGTTGCCGCTGATGACCTCCACCTTGTCACCCTTTTTTATCCTTCTCATCACCTATCTCCTAAAACTACAATACCTCTGGGGCCAGGGAAACGATCTTCACGAACCCTTTATCGCGGAGCTCCCTACCGACGGGGCCAAAAATGCGCGTCCCTTTGGGGTTCTGATGATCATCCAGGATGACGGCTGCGTTTTCGTCAAATCGAATATAAGAACCATCGGAGCGGCCATACTCCTTGGCCGTGCGGACGATGACCGCCCGCACCACCTCACCTTTCTTGACCGAGCTCATAGGAGTAGCCTGTTTGACCGAAGCGACAATGACATCGCCCACCCTCCCATAACGACGAGCTGAACCACCCAACACCCTGATGCACAGGATCTCTTTGGCGCCAGTGTTATCGGCTATCCGTAGCCTGGACTCCTGCTGAATCATCTCCCACTCTCTCCAATTCTGGACGCTGGTCGCTATTAGTCCCACTACGATGGGCGAAGGTCTCCTGACCGAGCCCCTTTCGCCTCGGTCAGAGACCTTCGGCGATCAAGCTACTACTATTAGTTCCCAGTCTCCATTATCTGTTCAACGACCCAACTCTTCCTGCGGCTCAAGGGTCTCGATTCGACGATACGCACTAGATCACCGATGCGGCACGCATTCTTCTCGTCGTGAGCCATGTATTTCTTCGCCCTCTTCAGTACCTTGCCGTAAAGGCGATGGCGTTTCAGCCTCTCAACCTCCACCACGACGGTCTTGTCCATCTTGTCACTGGTCACACGACCGGTCAACCGCTTACGCTGTCCCTTCATTAGTCCTGTCCCTCCCAAAGCTGGGCCAACTCCCTTTCGCGCAAAATGGTCTTCAGGCGAGCGATATCTCGCCTCACCTGGGTAAGGCGATTGGTATCCTTCAGTTGCCTGGTTGACCATTGGAACCGCAAGTTGAAAAGCTCCTCATGAGCCTCGCTCAGCTTGAGCTGGATCTCCTCTGTTGCAATAGCTCGAATCTCATGCGCCTCCATAGATCCCCCTATATCTCCAACCGAGTCACAACTTGGGTTTTGATAGGCAACTTATGCGAGGCCAAGCGCATGGCTTCTCGAGCCACATCCTCGCTAACGCCCGCCATCTCAAAAAGGATCCGTCCTGGCTTAACCACCGCCACCCAATGATCCACAGCGCCTTTGCCTTTGCCCATCCGCGTTTCGGCTGGCTTCTTCGTGACAGGTTTATCGGGAAAGACCCTGATCCATACTTTTGCTCGGCGCTTGACATGCCGAACGATGGCTCTTCGGGCGGCCTCGATCTGACGGCTGGTCATCCAGCAAGGCTCCAAAGCCTGAAGGCCATAGTCGCCAAAGACCACCGTAGCCCCCCGTGAAGCCCGGCCTTTCATACGGCCCCGCATCTGTTTGCGATACTTGACTCTCTTAGGCATCAACATGATGTTTTACTCTCCATGACAAGTACTTCTCTGCGACGGGCGAAGGTCTCCGACTGAGCCCCCCGCATCGGTCAGAGACCTCGGCGATCGAAACCGGGTTCAACTGGCCGCTGCTTTTGCCACCTCGGGCAAGACCTCTCCCTTGTAGATCCAGACCTTGATGCCAATGAGGCCATAAGTGGTCTGCGATTCAGCAACGCCATAATCAATATCGGCTCGCAGGGTGCTACGGGGCACCCGTCCCTCCATCACCCACTCGCGGCGAGCCATCTCAGCTCCGGTCAACCGACCGCTACAACTGATCTTGATCCCCTCCGCCCCCATGCGCACTGCCTGAGTCGCCGCTCTTTTCATCGCCCGGCTGTGGGAAATCCGTCGCTTTAACTGGGAAGCTATATTCTCGGCCACGAGATAGGCATCCAATTCAGGCCGCTCAACCTCTTGGACATCAATGCGAACCTTCTTCTTCGATAATTCCTCCAAATGCTGCCGCAAGACCCTGACGTTCGCCCCTTTGCGTCCGATGATGATGCCCGGCTTGGCCGTCCAAATGGTAAGGCTGACTCGCTTGGGGAAACGCTCGATTTCGATCTTAGAGATGCCAGCCTGCCCCATCTCATTCCGGATCATCTGGCGAATATCCAGATCCTCCTGCAAGAGATCGGCATACTCCTCTCCAGTAGCAAACCATCGCGCCTGCCAATCTTTGATTATCCCCAATCTGAAACCTAGAGGATGTACCTTACGCCCCAATTGATCCTCCCTTCAGTTGGTCGGGTGGTTGGATGGTCAGGTGGTCGGTGGTTCTTCCATCCTCCAACCTCCAACTTCTAACTTCCAGCTTCCATTTCCTCAAGGACAACAGTGATGTGAGATGAGCGCCTTAATATGGGCTTGGCTCTCCCCCTAGCTCCGGCCTTCCACCGCTTGTGGGTGGGGCCGACATCAGCGAATATCTGGGAGACATATAGGTCCTCCCTGGTCAGCCCATAGTTCTCCTCGGCGTTGGCAATCGCCGACTCTATAACCTTAGACACCGGCTTGGCCGCTGCCTTTGGTGTGAACTTGAGGATAGCCAAAGCCTCGTCCACCGCCAAGCCTCGAACCTGGTTTATTACAAGGCGCACCTTGCGCGGAGACATAGGCACGTATTTGACAATTGCTCTAACTTCAAAAGTCGTGCTTTCCATTGCTACATCCTACCCCTGGTCTTTTTCTCCCTATAGGCATGCCCTCGGTAGGTCCGAGTCGGAGCGAACTCCCCCAACTTGTGCCCCACCATGTTCTCAGTTATGTAGATCGGTACATGCCGCCTGCCATCGTGCACCGCGATGGTATGGCCAACCATCTGGGGGAAGACGGTCGAAGCTCGCGACCACGTCTTGATCACGCGCTTCTCGCCTTGTTTGTTCATGTCCTCGATTTTCTTGAGCAACTTGGGGCTCACATACGGCCCCTTCTTCAACGATCTCGCCATAATAAACCTCCAAGGTTACTACTCAGGCTGTCATTGCGAGCGAATCGAAGCAATCTCCACTGCGCGAGTGGGGGATTGCTTCGGCAGAAAAGCGCCGCCTCGCAATGACACGGCCTGAGCAGCTACCCTCCAAGTAAGGCAACAGGTTACGAGCGATGAAGTTAACGAGGGCCTCGTCACTTATTGCCTCGTTGCCTCATTACCTCATCTTCGTTTCTTGCTCCGCCGTCGCACTATCCACTTATTGGTATCCTTACGCTTGCGGGTCTTCTTGCCCAAAGTAGGCTTGCCCCAGGGGGATTTTGGCGAGGGCATGCCAATCGGGGACCGCCCTTCGCCTCCACCATGGGGGTGAGCCCTAGGATCCATGGCCGAGCCTCGCACCGAAGGCCGCCAGCCCATCCAGCGCTTGCGCCCGGCCTTTCCCAGCCTGATGTTCCCATGCTCAGTGTTGCCTATCTGGCCAATAGTGGCCATGCACGCCTGGTGCACCAATCGCACTTCCCCCGAAGGCAAACGGACGTGGGCATACTGGCCTTCCTTGGCCAGAAGCTGGGCCGAGCAGCCAGCGGAGCGCACCAACTGCCCCCCCTTCCCCTGCTTCAACTCGATGTTGTGGATTAGAGTGCCTGCGGGGATGTTGGCAATGGGTAAAGCATTGCCAACACGGATGTCGGCCTCAGGCCCAGACATGAGGCCGTCGCCCACTCGCAAGCCCAAGGGAGCGATGACATAGCGCTTCTCACCATCGGCGTAGACCAAGAGAGCAATGCGCGCCGTTCGATTCGGATCATACTCAATGGAAGCCACCCGCGCCGGGATACCTATCTTGTCCCGCTTGAAATCAATGATGCGGTACCGTCGCTTGTGACCGCCGCCTCGGTGACGGACAGTGATCTTGCCCCGCACATTCCGCCCAGCCTTCTTGTACAAAGGGGCCAGAAGCGATTTCTCTGGTCTAGTTTTGGTTATCTCTTCGAAATCATGGCCACTCATCCCCCGCCGCCCTGGCGAGGTGGGCTTGTAAGTCTTAACAGGCATAATCTCTCCAGCTCACGATGCTCAACGGCTTGAGCACCATAATCGCTACACTCCTTCGAAGAACTCAATGCGCTGACCCGGCGCCAATTTGACCACCGCTTTCTTCCAGGCAGGCTTATTTACTACTTGACGCCGTCCAAAACGCCCTCTCTTGGCTGGCATATTCATGGTATTGACGGAGATAACGTCAACATCGAAGATCTTCTCCACAGCTTCCCTGATCTGGATCTTATTCGCCCGGCGATCCACTTCAAAAGTGTACTGACTGTAGTAGTCCGATTGTATGCCGCTCTTCTCTGTAGTAATAGGGCGTTTCAAAATCTCGTAGACGTTCATCGCACCTCATTCCCTGAATCAGTATTGACTCCGCTGAAAAAAGCCTGCTCTGAGGCCCGTCCTCGGGCCGATTTCCGCACCCGGGGACGGCTGCGGGAGCTTTTTTCAGTAAACTCAGTATTCAATCTCCCAAAATGGTCTCAATAATCTCCAGGGCCTCCAAGGGCACAAGTAAATAATCATGGCCCAAAAGGTCGCGTATGTTCAAGTAGTTAGCGCGCAAGATTTTCACATCGGGCAGGTTGTTGGCCGACTTCTCGACGTTAGAGTTCCTCTCTGGCAAAAGAATCAAGGCGCTGGAATCCACCGCCAACGCCTCCAAGATGGATGCCATTTCCCGCGTCTTAGGAGCAGCCATCTGTAGGTCGTCCAGGACAATGATCTGCCTTTCCTTAGCCTTGACAGAGAGGGCTGACTTATACGCCAGCCGGCGCATCTTGCGGGGCATTTTTTGGCTATAGTTACGGGGGCGAGGCCCATGGGCTACGCCACCGCCCTTCCACTGGGGCTCTCGAATACTGCCGTGGCGGGCCCGACCCGTCCCCTTTTGACGCCAGGGCTTGCGGCCGCCCCCGCTAACCTCTGCACGGGTCTTGGTCTTGTGGATACCAAAACGGGCATTGGCCTGCTGGCGCACCAGAGCCTGGTGCATCACCGGCACGTTGATGGGCACACCAAAGATGTCTTTTCGCAACTCGATCTCGCCGACGGTTTTCCCCGCCGTGTTATATATGGGAACTAACATATCTGCAACCAACTCCGGTTTCTACCCCTTCTTTTTCGCGATGGTCGTCTTTCTCGCCTCTCGGATGAGCAACAGCCCATTCCTGGCCCCAGGCACGCTCCCTTTCACAGCTAGGAGGTTACGCTGAGGATCCACTAAGACCACTTGTAGATTCTGTGCAGAGACGCGCTGATTACCCATCCGGCCGGGCATACGTTTCCCTTTGAAAACGCGGCCGGGCGTGCTGGTCGCGCCAATGGAGCCTGGGGACCGTTGACGATCCGACTGGCCACGGGTTGCAGGCCCACCCCCGAAGCCGTGCCGCTTCATCGCCCCGGCAAAGCCCCGGCCCTTGGATATGCCGATCACATCCACCACATCACCGGCCTCAAAGATGCCGATGCCGATTTTCTGCCCCTCTTCGTACTCCTCGATTTCGCCCTCGCTCATGCGGATCTCCCGGAGGTGCCGCAGGGGAGGCAGGTTATTCCTTCGCAAATGACCCTTCTGAGGCCGGGTCAGGCGCTTGGGCTTAACCTCCTCGAAACCCAACTGGATAGCCGCATACCCGTCCTGCTTCGCTGTTTTCTTCTGAGCCACAAAACAGGGCCCTGCTTCGATAATAGTAACGGGAATCACCTCCCCGCGCTCATCAAAGACCTGAGTCATCCCGACTTTCTTACCTAAGATTCCCTTCATTACCCTAATCCTTGGTCTACTATCAGTTCACAGTTCCGGCCCAGTTAGCCCAAAAGCGACTATGGACTATCTCACAATGGACTTCGGACTACTCGATTAAAGCTTGATCTCTATGTCCACGCCGGCCGGCAAGTTTAGGCGCATAAGCGTGTCTATGGTTTTCGAGTCTGGTTCCACAACGTCAATAAGGCGATTGTGTGTGCGGATCTCGAAGTGTTCTTGCGAATCCTTGTCCACAAAAGGCGAGCGCTGCACAGTGAACCGCTCTATCTTGGTCGGCAGGGGCACGGGACCAACTACGTCAGCCCCCGTGCGCTCCGCTGTCTCCACTATCAACCGCGCCGATTGGTCCAGAACTCGATGGTCATAGGCTTTCAAACGGATTCTAAGCTTCTGTTTAGCCATAACTTGTTCAGGCTTCCTTCCTCTACTTCGACGGGCTCAGTACCAGCCTCAATCGAGGATTTCAGTGATCACGCCCGCGCCAACGGTCCGCCCACCCTCCCGA
>CAZGKH010000046.1:0-15120 GCA_964525665.1 uncultured Anaerolineae bacterium
GAGATGGGCTTCCCGCCGGAGATGGGCAATGGCCTGTTCGCCATCTCGCGGATGGCCGGCTTGGTGGCCCACGTCACCGAGGAGCAGACCCGCGAGCGCCCCATGCGCCGCATCCACCCCACAGCGCACGAGTATGACGGGCCGGAGGAGCAAATTAGAGATTAGAGATTGGATATTAGAGAAAGGAGGCGACCATGCGAGAGGGGCTGCTGGAACTGATCCCTGAGTTCGATTTGATTCAAGATGCTGATCTGCGCGAGAAGTGTCTCAAGATCTGGGAAGCGGCAATGGAGGAAGGCGGCTGGACGCCGGATGGGCTGGCGCGGATGCCTTTCACCCTGCTCATCAATCCCTGCCCAGCTTCTTACATTGACCACGTCCGCGCAGTGACGCTGAGCGCGGTGCGGGTCGCTGAGGTCTTCGGGCAAATCTATAGCGACCGGGTGCCGGTGAACATGGACTTGCTCGTCGCGGGCGGACTGCTGCACGACATCGGCAAGTTGCTGGAGTACGAGAACCGCGATGACGGGATGACGGTGCAGACCTACGCCGGGAGGCTGCTGCGCCATCCCTTCACCGGCATGGAGCTGGCCGCCCGCTTCGGCTTGCCAGCCGAGGTGCAGCACATCATCGCTGCCCACGCTGGCGAGGGGGACAAAGTGAAGCGCACCACCGAGGCCACGCTGGTCAATCACGCCGACTTCATGAGTTTCCACAGCATCCAGCGCATGATGCTGAAGAAGGAACTGGCGGCGAAAATGTAGTCTTCTTGTGCCACGAATTGCACGAATTAACACGAAAAAACAAAATTAGTGAAAATTCGTGTCATTCGTGGCAAAGCCTTGTGTTGAGCTTGTCGAAACAATGGAGTGAGCTATGGCAAGGAAAACTATCATTGAGAAGATCATTCAGGCCCACAGCCATGAATCGGTCAAGCCGGGCAAGATCGTTTGGATGCACCTGGACGTGCGCACCGCCCGCGACTTCGCCGGGGCCAATGTGGTGCAGAACTTCCGCAACCACTACGGCGATGCGCCAGTGGACGATGTGAGCAAGACCTTCTTCACCTTCGACTGCGTTGTGCCGGCCAACAACATCCCCTATGCCAACAACCAGCACATCTGTCGGCTTTGGGCCCGCGAGAAAGGGATCAAGGTCTACGACGTGAACGCGGGCATCGGGTCGCACGTGGCCATCGAGGAAGGGCTAGCCGTGCCGGGTTGCACCTTCGTGGGCACCGATAGTCATCTCAATATCCTGGGCGCGGTGGGGGCCTTCGGCCAGGGGATGGGCGACCAGGACATCGCCTTCGCCTTCAAGACGGGCAAGACCTGGTTCGAGGTGCCGCCCACGATGAAAGTTATTATTGAGGGAGAGGTTGTGTATCCGTGCACGGCGCGAGATCTGACCCTGGCCGTGCTGGGCCAGTTGGGCTCCAGCGGCGCGCTGGGCCGGGCGGTGGAGTTCTACGGCCCGGCCATTGATGCCCTGGACCTGGCCGGACGGATTACCCTGGCCAGTCAGTTGACTGAGATGGGGGGCATCATCGGCTTCGTTCCGCCCAAAACGGGCGCAGTGTACGCCGACCTCGATGCTGAGTACGTCGAGACCGTCGTGGTGGACATCACCGACCTCGAACCGCTCATCGCCTGCCCACCCAACCCGGCCAACGTCAAGCCGATGCGCGAGGTGGCCGGGACGCGAGTGGATTCGGTGTTCCTGGGATCGTGCACCAATGGCCGCTTCGAGGACTTCGCCGCCGTGGGCGAGGTGGTGAAGGGCCAGCGTATCCAGCCGTGGGTGATGGCTTCGGCCGTGCCTGCCACCCGCCAGGTGTACGAGCGCATGCTGCGGGAGGGGCTGATCGAGACCCTGTTCGATGCCGGGTTCATCATCAGCAACCCCGGCTGCGGCGGTTGCGCCTCCGGCCAGATCGGGATGACCGGCCGGGGGCAAGTGCAGGTCAGCACCAGCAACCGCAACTTCCTCGGCAAGCAGGGCGCGGGCGACACCTACCTGGCCAGCCCGGTGACGGCTGCGTGGGCCGCGCTCAAGGGCGAGATCACCGTGCCGGAGGCATGAACATGAAAGAAACCCGAATCAAAGGCCGTCTTTGGGTTCTCACCGACCCGAACGGCAACCTGTACGACGACATTGACACCGATATGATCTTCCACAATAGCCACCTGCACATCACCGACGTGGAGGAGATGGGTCAGCACGCGCTGGGCAACCTGCAAGGCTGGGAGGATTTCGCTGCGAAGGCCCAACCGGGGGACGTGATTGTGGCGGGCAAGAACTTCGGCGCTGGGTCGTCCCGGCAGCAGGCGGTGGATTGCTTTCGGGCGCTGGGCATCGGCGCCATCGTGGCCGAGAGCTTTGGCGCGATCTACAAGCGCAACGCCATCAACAGCGGTTTCCCCATCGTCTCGCTGCCTGGGCTTACCGAGGTAGCTGGCGAATTCAAGACCGGCGCGGAGTTGGAAGTGGACTTCAAGACCGGCCAGTTGACACTCGATGGCGAAAGGGCCTTCCAGGCCATGTCCTTTTCCCAGGTGCAGATGGACATTTTCCAGGCGGGCAACCTCTTCGCCTACGGTAAGTCGCTAGGAGGGTGAGAAGCAAATGTACGAGAATCCGATTGATCCTGCTTTTTTCGATCTGGAGATCTACGCCATCTATCGCGCGGTGTGGGAGAACTGGGGCGACGAGGCCTGGAAGGTGGTCTGGCGGGCGGGAGAGGTGCTGTTCGATGAGGTGCACGAGCGGCTGGAGTTGGACATCACCACGCCGCTGGCGGCTATGGAGGGGCTGGCAGAATACCTGGTAGGCGTGGGCTACTTCGCCGACTTGCAGGTACGGCAGACGGCGGAGGACGAGTTGGAGTACGAGATGGTCGAACCCGCCATCCTGCCCGGCGCCGAGCGGATCATCGCCGAGGGGGGCGTGCCCGCGCACATCTCCACCGCGCTGATGTTCGCCGGGTTGCGCAAGCTCTTCGGCCTGCGGGCGGAGATGATGGGCGATCCGGTGTTCACCCCCGACGGGCGGGCCATCGAACGCTGGAAGCTGATCAAGGAGTAGAAAATGGGACATACTTTCGTGGAAAAAGTGCTGGCCCGCAAGGCGGGGCTGGACAGCATTGTGCCGGGGCAGATCGTCACCGTGCGGCCCGATAAGCTGCTGACGCACGACAACACGGCGGCCATCTCCAAGAAGTTCCGACAGATCGGCGTCGAGCGGATGGCCGACCCCGACGTCAGCGTCATCGTGCTGGACCACGTGGTGCCGCCGGCCAACGAGACCTACGCCACCAACCACCAGATCATCCGCGAGTTCGTCGCCGATCAGGGCATCTCGTCATTCTACGACATCGGCGAGGGCATCTGCCACCAGGTGCTGCCGGAAAAGGGCCACGCCTGGCCCGGCGCGATCATCGTCGGCAGCGACTCGCACACACCGACCCACGGGGCGTTCGGGGCCTTCGCTGCCGGCATCGGGCGCACGGAGGCGGCAGCGGTGATGGCCACCGGGCAGATATGGCTGCGCGTGCCGGAGAGCCTGCGAATCGTCATCAACAGCACACTGCCGGAGCGGGTGTCGGCCAAAGACGTGATCCTCCACATCATCGGCGACCTGCGCGCCGACGGGGCCAACTACTGCTCGGTAGAGTTCACTGGCGAGACCGTCCGAGGGATGAGCATCGCCAGCCGCATGGTGCTGACCAACATGGCCGCCGAGATGGGGGCCAAGAACGGGGTCGTCGAGCCGGACGAGGTGACGCGGGCTTGGCTGCAGGGACGGGTCAAGGACGAGTACGAAGAGGTTCACGCCGACCCGGACGCGACCTACAAGCGGGTCATTGAATACGACGTGAGCGGGCTCGCCCCGCAGGTGGCCAGGCCGCACACCGTGGACAACGTGGTTCCGGTTACCGAGTTGGCCGGCACGCCGGTCAACCAGGCCCTGGTGGGTACCTGCACCAACGGTCGCCTGGAAGACCTGGCGGCGGCGGCCGAGATCCTGCGCGGGAAGCACATCGCCCACAGCGTACGGCTGCTGGTGCTGCCCGCCTCGCGGGAGGTGTTGTTGGCGGCCATTGAGCGGGGCTTCGTCAGCGACCTGGTGGCCGCTGGGGCGACGCTGCTCAATACGGGTTGTGGGCCTTGCCTGGGCGCGCACGAGGGCTGCATGGCCCCCGGCGAGGTAACCATCTCGACAGCCAACCGCAATTTCAAGGGACGGATGGGTTCCAAGGAGGCGTTCATCTACCTGGCCAGCCCGGCCACGGTGGCCGCCTCGGCGCTCAGTGGCGAGATCGCTGACCCGAGGGAGATCTAGACCTGACAGGTTTCTGAAACCTGTCAGGTCTCCAGGAGGAAACGAATGGAAACAAAAATCACCGGCCGCGTGTGGAAGTACGGCGACGACGTCAACACCGACGTTATCTTCCCCGGCAAGTACACCTACAGCATCTCCGACCCCAGGGAGATGGCCCAGCACGCGCTGGAAGACCTGGATTCGACCTTTGTGGCCAACGTGCAGCCCGGCGACATCATCGTCGCCGGCAAGAACTGGGGCTGCGGCAGTTCGCGTGAGCAGGCGGTGACCTGCCTCAAGGAAGCCGGTGTGGGAGCGATTGTGGCTCGCAGCTTCGCCCGCATTTACTTCCGCAACTGCATCAACAAGGCGTTACCCATCGCCACCTGCGACGCAGTGGACGGTGTCGGGTCCGGTGACGAGGTCACCATCGACTTTGCCGCTGGCACGGTGACCACGCCCCAGGGCGAGTACACTTTTCCGCCGCTCTCGCCGGAGGTGATGGAGATCCTGAACACTGGGGGGCTGATTCCTTACGCCCGCAAACAACTGGGCCTTGAGTAGTCCTGTGAAACGTCATCGCTGGCCCGGCGACTTGGGCCGAGGGGCAATCCTGCTGGCGGTGGGAAGCGCCGGCGCGCTGCTGGGGCAAGCCCTTGACCTTCCGGCGGGGGTCATCTTGGGAGCGTTACTCTCCAGCGGAATCTACCGGCTGGCTGGGGGCGATGCAGGCCCGTGGCGCGGTCGCTACGGCCAGACCGGTCGGCTGCTGCTGGCCACCGTCATCGGCGCCGCCTTTGGCCCCGATGTGATTGCCCCGCTCAAGGCAGCGTTGTTGCCCATGATGTTGGTCACCGCCGTCATCATCGGCGCCGGGCTGGTCCTGGGTTGGGCGCTGGCCCGCTTTACGCAACTGGACATCACCACCGCCCTTATCAGCACCGTGCCCGGCGGGTTGCCGGCCATGTTGGCCATGGCCGAGGAGCGCAAGGCCGACACCACCATAGCGGCGGCCATTCATTTCTCGCGGCTGACCACAATCCTGCTGGTGGTGCCGGCCCTGGTGCCCCTGCTCACCTCGACCAACGCCTCTGCCACGGCGACCGTTGCGACCGTCCCGCCGGCCGAGCCGCTTGGCCTCTGGCGCACAGGGGTCGTGCTGGCCCTGGGAGCGCTGGCCGGTCTGCTGGCCCTGCGGGTCGGCGTGCCCACTGGTGACATGATCGGCCCCATTCTGATCATCGGCGGGGCAAACCTGCTGGGCGCGGGGCTGGGTCCGCTGGTCCTGGGCCTGAGGCAGGCGGCCATGCTGCTTATCGGCACCGCCGTGGGCACCCAGATGTCGCGACAGAGCCTGCAAAGGCTGCGAGAGGTAGCACTGCCTGCGATGGTTGTCATTCTGGTGCTCATCGCTGTGGGACTGCTGCTGGGCCAGGGCTTGGCGCTGGTCGCCCCACTGGATTTGACCACTGCCCTTCTGAGCAGCGTGCCCGGCGGGGCCAGCACCATGCCGGCCATCGCCCACGACCTGGGCGGTGACATGCGCCTGGTGGCCGCGCTCCACCTGACGCGCCAGTGGGTGATTTTTATCCTGGTACCATCCCTGTTGGGCACCATGCTGCGAGGCCAGCGCGGAAAGCGCATCGCCACAGCAAAGCCTGCCTGTAAATGAGTTCACGACGTTGGTCAATTTCAATCGAGGAGGATAACAGACTATGGCCAAGTACAAAATCGCAGTGATGCCCGGCGACGGCATCGGGGTGGACGTGATGGACGCCGCCAAGATCGTGCTGGACAAGATCGCCCTCGACGCCGAGTACGCGCCCGCCGACATCGGGTGGGAGTTCTGGTGCACCGAGGGCAATCCGCTGCCGCAGCGCACCATTGACACCCTCAAAACCTGTGACTGCGCGTTGTTCGCCGCCATCACCTCCAAGCCCAAGGAGGAGGCGCAAAAGGAACTGGTACCTGAGCTTCAGGGCAAGGGGCTTACCTATCGCAGCCCCATCGTGCGCATGCGCCAACTGTTCGACCTGTACGTCAACCTGCGGCCCTGCAAGGCCTTCAAAGGGAATCCCTTGAACTACCGTGACGACCTGGACCTGGTAGTCTTTCGTGAGAACACCCAGGGCCTCTATGCCGGTGTGGAGTTTCACCCTCTGCCGGATGAGGTGCGGGTAGCGCTGGAGGCGCACAGCCCTCGTATGGCTGCCTTCCAGGGTGTGTCGTCGGAAGACATCGCTCTATCGAGCCGCATCTTCACCCGCCAGGGTTGCCAGCGCATCGTCCGCCAGGCCTTCGAATACGCCAGGCGGCAGGGCTATCCCACGGTCACCCTGGTGGAGAAGCCCAACGTGATCCGCGAGACCAGTGGGCTGATGGTGCGCGAGGCGCGGAAGATCGCCGAGGAGTATCCCGGCATTGAGCTGGGGGAGACCAATGTGGATGCCATGGCCATGTGGCTGGTCAAGAACCCCCAGAACTACGGGGTGATCGTATCCAGCAACATGTTCGGCGACATTGTCTCCGATCTAGCGGCGCAGTTGGTGGGCGGGCTGGGCTTCGCGGCCAGCGGCAACATCGGCGACGACTTCGCCATCTTCGAGCCGACCCATGGCTCAGCGCCCAAATACGCCGGGCAGTACAAGGTCAATCCCACGGCCATGCTCCTGGCGGTCAAGCTGATGCTGGACTGGCTGGGAGAGACCAAGACGGCGCAGGCCCTGGAGCAGGCCATCGCCGACACCATCGCCGAGGGGAAAGTGCGCACCTATGATTTAGGTGGCAGCAACACCACCCTGGAGGTTGCTGAGGATGTAGCCGCTAGGTTGTAGAAGCGCGTCAGTTGCCCAATACTGGCAAAGTATTGCCCCCGTGCACGCCTGTCACGGGGACGATTTGGTTGTCACCTAGCGCTCCTGAGGAGACAATCGTGGCGACTAGCCCGCAGGTCAAAGCAGCTTACCGACACACCGGAGCTGGCATTATGCAGTTGAGAGGCGGTGGTGCGAAGATGATCCAAGTCCAGGGCAGTGTGCGAGGGGCAGTGAAATTGTACTTTGGCCTCGTGGCTACCGGAAGACAGACGGGAAGGTCATCAGCTCGGTGGAGATTTTCTGAAAAAGCAATTTGACAAAGGCGAAGAAAGTTGGTATAATATCAAGTCGCGTCTATTCCTGTAACCCAATTTGCGAAGGCGCAGATGTCCCAGCGGATTGGGTTTTACCTTTTCTATGGGAAAATGGGGAGACAGAGGTAATCAATGGTCAGTCATCTTGGTAGCAAATCTTATGCCAGAATCTCGGACGTACATCACCTGCCCGACTTGATTGAGGTGCAGTTGCACTCCTTTAAGTGGTTTCAAGAGGTGGCCCTACGAGAGTTGTTCGATGAAATCTCGCCCATCGTCAGCTACAGCAGGAATCTGGAACTTCACTTCCCTGGCTTCGACCAGCGCATGAACAGGGAGTTCGAACTGGACTATCGCTTCGAAGAGCCCAAGTACGCTGAGGATGAGTGCCTGGAGAGGGATATAACTTTTTCAGCCCCTCTGTATGTGAATGTCATGCTCTACAACAGGGAAATAGACCAGCCCATGGTGCAGGAGATATTTATGGGCGATTTTCCCATCATGACCGAGAGCGGTACTTTCATAATCAATGGCACCGAGCGGGTAGTGGTCAGCCAGTTGATTCGCTCTCCCGGCGCTTATTTCGACGCCGAGGAGGAGCGGACTACGGGGCGCTTGCTCAGTCATGCCAAACTCATCCCTGACCGGGGAGCCTGGATGGAATTCGAGACTCGCAAGAGTGATTACATCATCGTCAAGTTCAACCGTAAGCGTACCTTCCCTGTGACCGTCCTCCTCCGGGCTCTAGCCGCAGTGGACGATGGCACTGGCAGCGAGATTCTCAAAGAGGGCAGCGACGGAGAACTATTGGAGCTCTTCGCGGAAGTTGATAACATGCCCTCGCATCAGTACATCACTACCACCATCCAGCAGGAGCCGGAGTGGGAACCAAAGAAGGGCCGTACTGTGGCCGACGAGGCCATGCTCGAGTTTTTCAAAAAGATGCGCCCCGGTGACCCGCCAACCCTTGATAATGCCAGAGAATATCTGAAGGCCCAACTCTTTGACCAGCACCGTTATAATCTGGAGAAAGTAGGGCGCTATAAGCTCAATCAGCGACTCGGCCTGGACATACCGCTTGATCGGCGTACCATTACCAAAGAAGACTTGGTCAGGCTAGTGGAGCGCATGATCCGCATCAACAACGGAGTGGAAGATCCCGATGACATAGATCACCTGGGCAATCGTCGGGTGAAGACCGTAGGAGAGCTTGTCCAGAACAAGTTGCGTATTGGACTCAGGCGCATGGAGCGGGTGGTGAAGGAGCGCATGAGCATCCGCGACCCAGAACGGGTCACCCCTGTGGCCTTGATCAACATCCGACCAGTGGTCGCGGTCGTCCGAGAGTTCTTCGGCGGCAGCCAACTTTCACAGTTTATGGAACAAACCAATCCCCTGGCCGAGCTTACCCATAAACGGACCTTGTCGGCCCTGGGTCCGGGGGGGCTGAGGCGCGAGCGAGCGGGCTTTGACGTGCGCGATGTTCATCACAGCCATTATGGACGCATCTGTCCCATCGAGACCCCCGAAGGGCCCAACATCGGTCTCATCGGTCGTCTGGCCACCTATGGCAAGGTGAACGACTTTGGCTTCATTGAAACCCCGTATCGCAAGGTGATCAGGTTTGTGCCCAACGAATACGAACAGTTACTGAATAAGACCTTGCGGAAACCGGTTCTTGATCCTGATAACGGGGAGGTAGTGGCTGAGGCAGGAACTCTTGTCACTCCGGAGTTGGCCAGGCGTATCGCATCTTTGCCCCTAGAGGACGAAGTAGGGATTACGCCCACAGTCACCAACGAGATCGCCTACCTCTCGGCCGACGAGGAGGACAAATATACCATCGCTCAGGCCAATGCTCGCTTGGATGACAAAGGGCAATTTGTCAGTACGCGCGTCTCGGTGCGGCGCAGCCAGAGGTTCTTCTTCGAAGCGGCAGAGAAAGTTGACTACATAGACGTTTCACCCAAACAGATTGTGGGTATCTCGACGGCTCTTATCCCTTTCCTGGAACATAACGATGCCAATCGTGCCCTGATGGGCTCCAACATGCAGCGCCAGGCTGTGCCCTTGATTGCCCCTGAGGTGCCCCTGGTGAGCACCGGCATGGAGTGGGATGCAGCCATTGATTCGGGTCAGGTGATTGTGGCCAGAGAGGATGGGGAGGTGGTTAGCGCCACCGGCCGCCAAATTGTGGTGGCTGGTAGTAATGGCTCTCGAGTATACCCGTTGCGCAGGTACAGTCGCTCCAACCAGTCAACTTGTATTGACCAGCGCCCTGTTGTGAGTAAGGGAGAGAGAGTCAGGAAGGGCACTGTGTTGGCTGATTCCTCTTCTACCGACAGGGGCGAACTGGCCTTGGGACAGAACGTATTGGTGGCCTTTATGTCCTGGGAGGGTGGTAACTATGAGGATGCCGTGCTGATCAGCGAGAGCTTGGTGAGGGAAGACAAGTTCACCTCCATTCACATCGAAAAGCATGAGAGCGACTCCCGCGACACCAAGCTCGGCCCCGAGGAGATCACTCGAGACATACCCAATGTGGGAGAAGAGGCCCTGAAAGACCTCGATGAGGATGGCATCGTGTACATTGGGGCGGAAGTGGGGCCTAACGATATCCTGGTGGGCAAGATCACTCCCAAGGGTGAGAAGGAACTGACTCCTGAGGAAAAACTCTTGAGGGCCATCTTTGGTGAGAAAGCCAGGGAGGTCAAAGATTCGAGCTTGCGTCTGGCCCATGGTGAGCGAGGCAAAGTGGTTGATGTGAAAGTCTTTACCCGCGATGAGCATCGGGACCTTCCGGCTGGTGTTGATAGGATGGTGCGAGTCGGCGTGGCGCAGCGGCGCAAGGTCACCGAAGGCGACAAGATGGCCGGCCGCCACGGCAATAAGGGAGTTATCTCCAGGGAGCTTCCTATTGAGGACATGCCCTTCCTCGCCGATGGTACTCCGGTGGAGTTCATTCTTAACCCCCTGGGCGTGCCGGGTCGCATGAACATCGGCCAGATCCTGGAAACCCACCTGGGCTGGGCCACCAGCCGGTTGGGATTCAGGGCCGTGTCGCCCGTTTTCGATGGGGCTGATGAGGGTGAGATCTCCGCAGAGCTGGCGCGGGCCTGGCTCATTGACAAGGCTTGGGCTGAAATCACGCAGCGAGCCTGGCAGTGGCTGGAGGAGATGGAGTACGACTCCGAGTACCTGGAGGACGACGAGGAAGCCCGCTTCCTTTACATCGGCCAATGGTTGGAGGGGAAGGGATACGATGAGGAAGCATTGGCGACAGACCTAGTCTATGCGCGCCGCTGTGTTCTTCGTGAGTGGCTGAAGGAGCAAGGTTACGATCCTGATGCCATTCTGGTCTTTGAGGGGGATCCGCGTTCTATTGCAGAGAAGGAGGAGGCGGATCATCAAGCGCACATAGTTTGCTTGCGTTTGTGGCTGGAGGAGCAAGAGGCAGCAAGCGAAGTGGTGTCGGCTCTGTCTGATGAGGAGGTGGAGCTGGAGGTCCTGCGCGTCAGCCAGGAGACTGGCATCCCTTTGCCTACTCTAGGCAAGGCTATTCTCTATGACGGCAAAACTGGCGAGCCCTTTGATCAGCCGATCACCGTTGGCGTTATCCACATGATGAAGCTGGCTCACCTGGTGGAGGACAAAGTACACGCTCGTTCCACGGGGCCATATTCTCTGGTTACCCAGCAGCCCTTGGGTGGCAAGGCCCAGTTTGGGGGCCAACGCTTCGGCGAGATGGAAGTTTGGGCTTTAGAAGCCTATGGCGCCGCTCACACCCTCCAGGAAATGCTCACCATCAAGTCCGACGATGTTGTAGGGCGGGTAAGAACCTACGAAGCTATTGTCAAGGGGGAGGAGATCCAGGAACCTGGAGTGCCGGCTTCTTTCAAGGTGTTGGTCAAAGAGTTACAGAGCTTGGGCCTCTCAGTGGAGGCCATCAATGACGACGGAGAGCTCATCAAGTTTGGGAAGGATGACGAGACGGAGAGGCTTCCCCGCCTCGGATTGGGCCTGGGTTTGCCGAGATACAGCAGAGGCGATTAACTTGGCAATGTTCGGCTTGAGTTTTGCTGGTTCAGATCTCTTGTCCAAGCCCACATGAACGCTAAGCTGTTAAGTCAAGAGTGCTCTTTACGATTTGCTCTTTTTAACCGTTTGTGCTATAATGTGTCGAAATCGTGGGCTAAGCTTCTCCTGGCTCACTTCATGATGAGCGCGTTAGGTTAAAACGAGGCCATCGCGACTCTCAACGATGGCCTCTTTCAATGGATTTACCTCGTGAGGATGCCAGTCAGTAGGGCTAGGTTTGGGAGGAGAGTGTAAATTGCCGACAATCAACCAACTGGTCAGAAAAGGGCGGAAGAAACAGCGGAAAAAGAGCAAGGCTCCGGCTTTGCACTACACCTTCAATGCCTTGAAGCAGAAGAGGGATCGGCGTCCTAAAGGGGCGCCTCAGAAACAGGGTGTCTGCACTCAGGTCAGAACGATGACTCCCAAGAAACCCAACTCTGCTTTGCGCAAGATCGCCAGGGTACGCCTCACTAATGGCATTGAGGTCACGGCCTACATCCCCGGCGAGGGACACAGCTTGCAGGAACACTCTGTGGTCTTGATCCGGGGTGGCCGAGTCAAAGACTTGCCAGGCGTTCGCTACCACGTGATCCGGGGAACCTTGGATGCCACCGGTGTCGAGGATCGCAGCAGAGGACGTTCCAAATATGGTACCAAGATGCCTAAAAAGTCGAGGGAAGAGTAAGATCACTGCGATGGGCGAAGGTCTCCTGACCGAGTCCTTGTCGCCTCGGTCGGAGACCTTCGGCGATCAGAAGAGAGGCCGAGAGAAGAGTAGTATCTTGAAGTTGGGAATAGGAGTTTAGTATGCCCAGACGCTATCGTCCTTCTAAGCGGGAAATTCAACCCGACATAAAGTACAACAATGTGGTGGTGACCAAATTCATCAACAAACTGATGAAGGGGGGCAAGAAGAGCCTGTCAGCCAGGATTCTTTATACTTCATTTGATATTATCGAAGAGAGAATGAAAAAGAGCCCTCTGGATGTATTTGAGCAGGCTATTGATAACGCAGCTCCAATCCTGGAGGTTAAGCCAAGGCGAGTTGGTGGTGCGACCTATCAGATACCGATGGAGGTGCCGCCTGACCGCCGGTTCTCGCTAGCCGTTCGCTGGTTGCTACAGTCGGCTCGTAATCGCTCCGGTAAATCAATGGCTGAGAAGTTGGCCAACGAGTTGATGGACGCTGCCCAGGGTACTGGGGCTGCCATCAAAAAGCGGGACGATACCCACAGGATGGCTGAAGCCAACAAGGCTTTCGCTCACTACCGGTGGTAGGTGGGTTATAGCCATGCCTAGAGAATACCCTTTAGACAGGATGCGCAACATAGGCATCATTGCCCACATAGACGCGGGCAAGACCACTGCTACTGAGCGGGTACTGTTTTACACGGGCCGAACCCATCGTATGGGAGATGTGGACGATGGTACGACCGTCACCGATTGGATGGATCAGGAGCGGGAGAGGGGCATAACTATTACCGCTGCGGCCATCACTTGTCATTGGCGTGATCATCAGATTAACATCATTGATACTCCAGGCCACATAGACTTCACCGTTGAGGTTCAGCGCAGCCTGCGGGTTTTAGACGGAGGCGTCGTCATCTTTGATGCTGTGGCCGGCGTGGAGCCCCAGTCTGAGACCGTCTGGCGGCAGGCCAATTCCTATCAGGTGCCGCGCATCTGCTTCGTCAACAAGATGGACCGCGTAGGGGCTGACTTCTGGCGCACCATCGAGATGATCGAGGAACGATTGGAGGCCAATCCCGTAGCTCTGCAAGTGCCGATTGGGGCAGAGAACTCTTTTAGCGGCGTCGTTGATCTCATCAATATGCAAGCCATCTTCTATAGTGATGAGATGGGGGCAGAACCTGAGACCCGTCCGATACCGACTGAGTTGCAGGATGGGGCAGCCCAGAAGCGAGATCTCCTGGTGGAAAAAGTGGCCGAAACCGATGAGGCCCTGACCATCAAGTATCTGGAAGGAGAGGAGATCACTGTCGAGGAGTTGCGACGCGCTTTGCGTAAGGCTACCCTGGACGGTGAATTGGTGCCAGTGCTTTGTGGATCGGCTCTGCGGAACAAAGGTGTGCAGCCCATGTTGAATGCGGTGGTGGATTACTTGCCTTCGCCGCTGGACATACCGCCTATTGTTGGAATTAACCCCAAGACCGAGGCCCAGGAAAGCCGCCCTGTTGATGAGGAAGCACCTTTAGCTGCTCTGGTCTTTAAAATTGTAACCGACCCCTACGTGGGCCGCCTGGCCTATTTCAGGGTATACTCAGGCAAGATCAAGGCCAGGGGGGCGGTACGTAACACCAATAAGAACACAAAGGAACGCATCGGTCGCCTGCTGCGCATGTACGCTAACCGCCGCGAGGAGATGGACGAGGTGCTGGCCGGTGACATCGGGGCCACTTTGGGCCTCAAGAACACTCTCACTGGTGAGACCTTGAGCGATTTCAACCGCCCGATTGTCCTGGAAAGCATTGATTTTCCGGAACCAGTCGTATCGGTGGCTATTGAGCCCCGCACCGACGCCGATCAGGACAAGATGAGCGAGGCCTTGACGCGGTTGGCCGAAGAGGACCCGACTTTTAGGGTAAGGGTTGATGAGGAAACGGGCCAGACGGTCATTTCCGGCATGGGTGAGTTGCATCTGGAAGTCTTGGTTGAACGTATGTTGCGGGAGTTCAAGGTCAGGGCCGGCGTGGGACGCCCTAAGGTGGCATACAAAGAGACCATAACCAAGGCGGTGCGGGCCGAGGGGCGGTTTGTTCGTCAGACGGGAGGGCGAGGTCAATATGGCCACGTCTGGTTGGAGCTGGAGCCTCTGGAGAAGGGCGGGGGGTTTGAGTTCGAGAGCAAGCTTGTGGGGGGTGTTATCCCCAGGGGTTTTATCCCCTCCGTGGAGCGAGGTGTTCGTGAGGCTCTGGATAGCGGCGTCGTGGCCGGTTACCCGTTGGTTGATCTAAGGGCTACCCTTGTGGACGGCTCCTACCACGATGTGGATTCCTCGGATGTGGCCTTCAAGATCGCTGGCTCTATGGCTCTGAGAAATGGAGTATTGCAGGCTGCCCCCGTTCTTTTACAGCCCGTGATGAAGCTGGAGGTAGTGGCGCCCGAGGAGTTTGTGGGCGAGATCATCGGTGATTTGAGCGCAAGAGGAGCCCAGATCGAGGGCATGAAGCCCCTGAGTGGGGGATTGCAGGCGGTACAGGCTCACGTGCCGTTGGCGGAGATGTTTGCTTATGCCAACGACCTCCGATCTAGGACTCAAGGGCGCGGCGTTTTCACTATGGAGTTCGATTATTATGATCAAGTGCCCCCAGAAGTTATGAAGCGGGTCGCTTGAGGGCAGTACCCAGGTAATATCGCAGTTGGGCGAAGGTCTCCCGACCGAGCCCTGCCCCGCCTCGGTCAGAGACCTTCGGTGAACAGTAGCACCCTGGTAATACCACTTTTCAAAGGAATAAGGAGAATTCTGATGGCCAAAGAGCATTATGAGAGGACCAAGCCGCACGTGAATGTCGGAACCATCGGGCACGTGGATCACGGCAAGACGAGTCTGACCTCGGCGATAACCAAGG
>CAZGKH010000047.1:0-15010 GCA_964525665.1 uncultured Anaerolineae bacterium
TCCAGGCTGGTGGTGATCCCCGTCGGGTTATGAAAATCCGTGATCAGGTACATCAGAGCAGGCGGTTCCTGCTTCAACTCCTCCTCCAAGATCGCCATGTCCAGGCCGTCTTCTTCCACGGGGATACCCACCACCTGAGCGCCAACCCGCCGCAGCAGAGTGATGGACCGGTCATAAGAAGGTGACTCCACAAAGGCTCGATCCCCCGGTCGCAGCAAGGTCTGGGTGATGAACGAGAATATCTCCAGCGAGCTGTTGCCAATGAGGATCTGGTCAGGCCCCACGCCATATTGTTGGCCCAGCCATTCGCGCAGGGGAGCGTACCCTGGTGACCGACCGTACTGCAGGAGCACGTTGGGGTCCCGCCGCAGGGCGGCCTCCCCGCACCGAATCAGATCTTCTGTGGGAAAGACTTCCACCGGCGGCATTCCTCGGGTGAGATTGATGATCGGTTCTGCCACGGTTATACCTCCAAAGATGTGATGTAAGCCTCGTAGAGACCTGACAGGTCTTGGAAACCTGTCAGGTCTTCAGATTCCCTTGACCGCAACCCGGGTCGGCAAGTACTGGACCTGCCCCGGCGTGCCCACCAGTTGGCCGTCCTCGATCAACACACGGCCACGCTGCATGACCCACACCGGACGGCCCAGGCACTCCCGTCCTTCGTAGAGAGTATAGTTGGCCTGGGAATGCTGGTTGGCGTGCTGGATGGTGAAGCGCGACGTGGGGTCAAAGATCACCAGATCGGCATCGGACCCCGGCGCGATGGTCCCTTTCTGCGGGTAGTAGCCAAAGATCTTGGCCGGCGTCTCCGAGAGCAACTGGACCAGTCTGGGCAGGCTGATTCGGCCCGTATTCACCCCAGCATCGTAAGTGATCGTCAGAACAGTCTCAGCCTGGGGTGAGCCATACGGGGCCTCGAAGAAATCGTCATCCACTTCTTTTGGCTTGGGCGCGTGGTCGCTGGCTACAGTGTCAATCATCCGGTCCTGGATACCTTGCCACAGCCCCTCGTTATCCTCGGCGGTGCGCAAAGGTGGCCCGATCTTGGCCTGCGGCCCACGCTGATGCAACGTCTCCTCGGTGAGGGCAAGGTACTGGGGACAGGTCTCCGCGTACACCACCTGTCCCTCCTCTCTCGCTCGCCGGATGGGAGTCAGAGCCTCGACTGCGCTGACGTGAGGGATGTATAGGGCACAGTCCGCCACTTTGGCCATGGTGATGGCCCGGTTGATGGCTTCGGCCTCCAGCACGTCCGGGCGAGTGCGAGTGAACACCTCCAGCGCCGAGAGCTTCATGCGGTTGTACTTGTCCTGCAAATAGTCTGTGGCCAGGCCGTTCTCGGCGTGGACGGCAACCAGTCCCCCTTCCTGGCCGATGACGTCCAGGACGGCCATCAGCCAGTAGTCGTCGGTCATCCAATTGATCTTGGCATAGGTCATAAAGACCTTGAAAGAGGTCACGCCTAGCTTGAAGGCCTCCGGGAGATCTTCTAGCTGATTGGCTACGTCGAAAAGCCCAGCGTGCAGTCCAAAATCGGTCAGGGAGTTCTCCAGGCCATCGTCTCTGAACTTCTTGATAGTGTCCAGCACCTCCATTCCTGGGCGGGCATAGGCATAGTGGATAGCGGTAGTGGTCCCGCCGAAGGCTGCGGTTACGGAGGTGTGGTGGATGTCGTCCAGGTACACCGGGTGGGTGTGCACGTCAATGATGCCTGGCAGGACGAGCTTGCCGCTGGCGTCAACGACCCGTCGGGCGCCTTCTGGTGGGAGGTCGGCGGCCACGGTAGCAATCGTTTCTCCACAGACGCCCACGTCAGCACGAGCCATGCCCGCACCAGTCACCACCACGCTACCCCGAATGAGCAGATCAAATGTCTGTGCCATCATGCTTCCTCGTGTCACTTGATCTCTTTGACCGGTGGCACAGCAAACCGCCCCACTTTACTGTGCCGCAGGCCCAGATCGGCCACGGCCTCAGCGACCTTGAAGGCCACCGAGGTGGGGTCCAGCACCACCGCTCCCAGTTCTCGCTCGATGTCCTCCGCATAGCCAGCCAGCCCGGCACAGCCCAGGACGATCACTTCTGCACCATCTTCCTGGACCGCCTGGCGGGCAAGCTCCAGGATGCGGGCCTTGGCTTTCTCCGGGTTGGCGTCCATCTCCAGCACCGGCATGTTCAAGGCCGGAGCGGAGGCAAAGGCGCTCTCCAAACCATGCAGCCGGACGTGCAGGTCTCGGGTCGGGATGCGGCTGGAGAGGGAGGTCATGATGGAGAACTTGTGGCCCAGCATGGCAGCCACGTGCAGGGTGGCCTCTTCGATGCCGATGACCGGGACGTCGGAGACCTCTTTCGCTGCATCCAGCGACGGATCCGAGAAGCAGGCCAACACGATGGCGTCGTATCCCTCTTCGTTGGCCCGACGCACCAACTCCAAGGTAGGCGGCCCGGCAAGCGCCTCGTCGTACGCCGACTCGATGGAGACCGGCCCATGCTCAGGGTTCACCACGGTCAGCTCGGTGTCGGGCCGCTTGATCTCCTCTAGTTCCCGACGGATGTGGTCGGTCATGCTCTCGGATGTGTTGGGGTTGATGACAAAGATTCTCATTATAGCCTATTTCCTTTCTTGAATCCACTCGCGGCCTTTGTGAAAGGCCTCAAGATTCAGCTCCATGAAACGAGACGGCACCCGCTCCTTCAGCACGCCTTCCCAGGCTTCCAATTCCGCCGGCAGCAGCGACGAAAGCGCACCCAGGAGGACCACGTTCAGCACTTTGGCGTTACCCAGTTCTTGGGCCATGCCAAGTCCCGGAATGTGATAGACATTGGGCGTTGCGGCTTGGAGGGATTTTTGCACTGTTTCTTTGTCCGGATAGGTCGCAAATCCACTGCTCACCGTCACGGGGTGGATTTCCTGCTGATTGATCAGGATAGTACCCTCGGGACGCACCTGATCGAGCCAGCGCAGGCCCTCCAGGATCTCGAAGGCCACCAGGTAGTCCACGCGACCTTCCGGCACGATGGGCGAGTGCACCTGCTCGCCCCAGCGGACGTGTCCCACCACCGCGCCCCCGCGCACGGCCAGCCCCAGGATGTCGGACTTCTTGACGTCGTACCCGGCGGCTAATCCCACGGCAGCCACGATGTCGCTTGCCAGAACAGTTCCCTGACCGCCCACACCAGTGATCAGAAAGTTGATGGTATCCACGATGTCTTGCTCCTCTCTACTTCGCTGACTCTGCCGGAAAAATCGCCTGGCGCGGGCAGATCTGGGCGCATAAGTCGCAACCCACGCACAGAACCGGGTCGATCTCTGCCTTGTGCCGTGCGCTCTTGGCGTCCAGTTCTTCAGACCGTATGATGGCCGGACACCCTAGTCGGAAACAAAGGCCACAGCCATTGCAGTCATCGCTATCCACCCCATAGACCCCGGCTGGGGCCGGCCCCACGAAGATGCACGGCCCATCCACGATCACCACAGACGGTCCGTCGAAGGCCAAGGCATCTTTGATAGCCTTTTCCACCGCTTTCATGTCGAAGGCGTCCACCTTATGCACGTCGGTGACTCCACAGGCCCGGACGATATCTCCAATATCCACTTTGGGGGCCGGCTGCCCACTCAGTGTCACTGGGACGCCAGGATGGTCCTGATGCCCAGTCATGGCTGTAGTTCGATTGTCTAGGATCATAACTGTACTCTTACCAAGGTTGTGTACAATGTTCAGGAGAGGCGTGATGCCGGCGTGGAAGAAAGTTGAATCGCCGATGACGGCCACGAAGGGGTCGGGAATGTTGGCCACATCGAAGCCGTGGGCAACCCCCACGCTGGCCCCCATGGCTCCCATGGTGTCCGTAGCGTTGAAAGGTGGAAGCGCGCCAAGGTTGTAACAGCCGATATCACCAGCAACCACGACGTTCTTCATTTTGCTGAGGTAATAAAAGGTACTCCGGTGAGGACACCCAGGACAGAGTATGGGAGAGCGGCCGGGAAGGTCTGGCGGAGCTACCCGCCGCCTGACTTTGACTGCTTCTTTGGGCAGGAGGCCCGCCTCAGCCGCCGAGCGCTCGATCACCGCTGTGGTCAGCTCACCATACGCGGGGAAGACGTCCTTGCCACGGCACTCGATCCCCATGACCTTGATCTGCTCTTCGAGGAAGGGGTCCAACTCCTCAATGACCAACAGTTGCTCGACGCCTGCGGCAAACTCCCTGATCAGGGCATGAGGCAGAGGGTAGGTCATCCCCAGCTTGAGAAAAGAGGCATCAGGAAAGATCTCCCTTGCATAATGATACACTGGTCCGCTGGCTATGACTCCTAGCTTGCGATCACCCCACTCTAGGCGGTTGAAGGGGAAGCTGCTGGCCAACTCTGTTAGCTTCTTCAGTCGGGCCTCTATCACCGGATGCCGGTCCCGGGCCCACAGGCAGGTGGAGACCAGCTTACGGGGATTGCGCTCCAAAGGAGGAGTGGGAGCGGTGTCATCAGCCGTCCTTTCGCGCAACTCTACAGGCGACGCAGAATGAGAAATCCTCATCACTGTCCTGAACAGAACTGGTGTGTCCCATTCCTCCGACATGTCCAGACCAATGCCAACGAAATCCTTACACTCTTGGCTATCCGACGGCTCGAGCATCGGCATCTTGGCAAAACGAGCATAATGGCGGTTATCCTGTTCGTTCTGAGAGCTAAACATACCAGGATCGTCTGCTACCACTATGAGGAGACCACCGTTTACCCCGGTGTAGACAGGATAAAAGAAGGAATCCGAAGCTACGTTCATCCCCACTGATTTCATGGCGACCATGGTCCGCAAGCCCGCGTAAGCCGCTCCGTTGGCCACGTCCATGGCTACCTTCTCGTTGACCGACCACTCGGAGTAAATCTCTTTGTACCTGGCGACGTTTTCCAGGATCTCCGAACTGGGCGTCCCCGGATAGCCCGTGGCAACCTTCACCCCGTATTCGTAGGCCCCACGGGCTATGGCTTCGTTACCTGATAGTAAAACTTTCATGCGACAATTCTCCTACATCACTCCAATGCAAACTCGGTCCCCAATCCCGCCTCTACCGCCCGCTCGTAGGCCAGCTTAGCAGTGACCAGGTCCTGGAAAGAGACGCCTGTGGCGTCAAAGATGGTGATCTCTTCAGGCTGAGTACGACCCGCTTTCTCCCCTGCTACGATCTCCCCCAACTCAGCGTGGACATCGCTCTCTTTTATCAGACCCTGACGCAATGGGTGTTGAAGGTCACCCAACTCGCGGCACTGGCTTAGCTTGTCCACTACCACCTTGGCCCTGGTGAACAGCCTGGGATCGTTCTCCTGCTTTCCGCGAGCATCTGCACCGATGGCGTTGACGTGTGTCCCAGCCGCCACCCAGTCGGCATCTACCAGACACTTGGTTGATGGCGTAGCGGTGACAATAATGTCGGCTTCGGACACGGCTTCCTGTGGAGTGTCCACCGGCCGCACCGCAAATCCCCGGCCAGACATCGCTTCCACGTAGCGTGCCACAGCCCCACGACTCTTGTCCCAGACACGCACCTCGGACAGCTCGAACAGTTCCGCCAGTGCCCGCACCTGGATGCGACCCTGCACTCCTGCGCCGATGGCACCCACTGTGTTCGATTCAGACCGCGCCAGGTACTTGGCTGCCACCGCCCCGGCCGCACCTGTGCGCATGGTGGTGATCAGGTTGCCGTCCATGAAGGCCAGCAGGGCTCCACTCTCGCCATCCAGCAGCAGGATCACGGCAAAGTGGCCCGGAATGGGGCTGTCTTGGGGCGGAGGCCAGAAGCCGGCTGCCTTCAGACCCAGCGTCTCGGTCGAGGGAACGTAACCCGATTTAATGCCAAAGAAGGCGTTATGCGCGGGGATATGCTCCATGACGACTGGGAAGGTCGTGATCGTGCCCGCTGCCTCAGCAGCAAAGCCTTCCTCCACTACCTTGATGACTTCGTTGAGGGTCAATACCTGCTCCAAGTCTCGCTTGGACAAGAGCCTTATGCTTGTCATCGTTGCCTCCTTTATCCATGTCTACGTCAGCTTGATCAGGCCATCGTTTCCTGCCGACCAACCACGAACGCGCGGCCCCACGCCCCAGGAATAGGTGGGGCTATACAGAAAGATCCAGGGAGCGTCGTCGCGTATCATTCGATAAGCACGGCGATAAAGATCTCGGCGCCGAGCATTATCGGCGGTGGCCTGGGCCTGGTTGATTAAGGTGTCAACCTCCAGATTGCTGTACCCCTGCCACCACGGCCCCTGGGCGCCGGAATGGAACTTCTCGCGCAGGACCCGGTAAGTGCTCAACGGGCTAGAGTCGAAGCAACAGGCATCGTCTATCTGCTTGGCCCGCACCATGTCGGCGTAGCCAGGACGATCGGTGAATTCTTTGATCTCAGTGGTAATGCCTACCTTGGCGTACTGCTCGGCCATAAGTCGTGCCAGGCGTGGAGCCTCGTCGGGCAGGACCGTGGGCACGTCGAGCACAAGCTGCAACCCGTCGGCATAGCCCGCCTCGGCCAGAAGCGCCCTGGCCCTCGCTGGATCGTGTGGGTAGGGTGGCGTCGCGGGATCGCACCCGAAGTGCCGCGCGGTGAGGGGGCCGTTTATGGGTCGGGCAGCGCCCTCCATCACCGTTTCGACGAGTGCGGGCACGTCCAGAGCGTAGTTTAGCGCCTGGCGCACTCGCCTATCGGTACACACACCCGACTGCAAGTTGCACATAAAAGTAGCACACACGCTGCTGTCAAACGTGAAAACAGCAGCCTGTCCCGACGCCATCTTGCAATGAATCTTGCGGACGCCCCCTGGGGTCACATCTGCAATCAGATCTGCTTCACCTGACAGGAGGGCCTCCACCCGCTGTGCCGTGTTCGGTTCGGCCCGCCAGTAGACCTCATCTACCGGAGGTTGCCCTCCCCAATATTCCGCAAAGGCTTTCATAACAATGACAATGGGATCACCCTCGGCCTTTACGAGACGATACGGTCCGCTGCCGACTGGCGTGTCTGGAAGACCCACCAGGGCCCGTCTGGGGGCAATCGGAAACTTGATCACCAGGTCCAGCAGGTCCGCAAAGGGCCTGGCGGTAACAATACGCACGGTACGCTCATCAACTGCTTTGATGACCGCGCCCTCCAAGTAGCTTTGATAGACACCTTGGCTCCCCAACTCCCCGCCCATGGCCGGATCACGCACTCGCTCCAGGCTGGCCACAACGTCCTGCGCTTCCAGGGTATCTCCGTTGTGAAAAGCCACCGGAGCGCGCAGGTTGAAGGTCCAGGTGCAAGCATCGTCCTCCAGCGTCCAGCTCTCGGCCAGCGCCGGCAGGTATCCGCCACTCCCATCACGGCACACCAGGGCCTCATACAGGGCGAATATAATGCTGAGGCTGTTCTTGTCGTCGCTGGATACGTGCGGGTCTCCCAATCGCACTTGGGGTTGAAGCACAGTCAGTTTTGGAATCGGTAGCAGAGCCATGAATTCATCCTTTCGTTTCATCACCCGACGTAAAATCCATGCCCCAGAGAATCGCGAGGATCTATGATGATATGGTTGATACCAGAGATATAGGCAAAGCCCGTGATTTCGGGCACAACCGCGTCTATAGAACCCACCTTTGTTTTCTCTACAAGTCGGCTGCAGAACAACGAACCTGTTGTTCCACTTTCGTGTACGTACTCCTCATTCAACTTGAGCTTGCCCTTGGCGTGTAGAACTGCCATTTTGGCACTGCTGCCCGTACCGCAAGGCGAACGGTCAAAGCCCAACGCTTCGGACGTAATGAGGTTCATACTATTTGCTTCGGGATTCTTAGGCGGACCCACAAACACCATCTGTGGGATCTCCCCTGCAGGGCCAAGTTGTGGGTGTTCAGCGGAGATACTCGCGTTCACCGCGGCCAGAATGAGGTTGTTTGCCTCTCCCAACTTTTCCAGGTTTTTGACGTTGATTTCAAGCCCAAGCTGCTCCACGTCTACGACGACGTACCAGTTCCCGCCATAGGCGACATCTACCGCCAGCTTGCCGTACGTGGCTACAGCGATTTCCAAGTCCTGCGCATACACAAAAGAAGGCTGGTTGCGGAATGTCACGCCCTCGACCTCGCCGTTAGAGACCTCAGCGCGTACCTTCATGAGGCCAGATGGGGTCTCAACGGTCACGTGAGTGACAGGCTCGACAGCCTCGACAATGCCCGCTTCGATCACGCTGGCGACAGTACCGATCAGCCCATGGCCGCACATGCCCAGATAGCCCAGCGCACACATGATGATCACCCCTAAATCAGCTTCACCCGTGCTGGGGGGACAAAGGACGAAGGCGTGCATGGCCTTACGGCCCCTCGGTTCGGCCGTCAGCGTGGTTCGAAGGTAGTCATAGTTCTCTGCGAAGAACTCACTCTTCTCGGTGATGTCATCTCCCTTGATCTCCGGGAGGCCGCCTACTACTAATCGGGTAGGCTCCCCTCCGGTATGCGAGTCAATGCAGATGATGCTGTCTCGGGCGTGCAACATTTCGTACGTTAGCCTTTTTGCTCGTTCCTCAAATGCCTTATCCTCGGTCGGCATGATGTCAACTCCTTTCATCTCAGCCACTGCACCGCCACCCTTCCGGGTTCGTTGGCTCTTGGGACTCTAGTGGCTCAATGCCTGTGTCATAAATCTCAATCCCCAAAGGGCTAACAACATCCTTCTCGGCGTCTCGCCAGTGATACGTGCCGGTCCCGCTCGGACAAAGTGACACGGCCATCAAGACATCCATCTCCGCGTAGAACTCTACGTAGTCGCCCTTCTTGGCATCACTGGGCTCCACCGGGTGCGAGCCGTCCGGGTTGAAATGGGTCTTTTGGAACAGGTTAATATTGTCGTGCAAGTCCTGCCATCCCAGCCCAAAGGGCTTTATCGCCCGCTGAAGGTTGCACCAGCAGTTGTATTTCGTAACGTAGGGATGGTTCTTGTCCATGAGGGCCCAGTACCAGAAGGAAGGATTGCAGTGAGAGCCGAAGCAATAGTGGTGTTTGGAGCTAGGAAAAGTAGGTACGGTCTCCACCGTGTCCTCGATGATAGTCATCAAAGGCCGAAACATCGGCATGTTGCTCCACAGCCGGCTGTAGGTGCTCAAAAAGAACGTCTCCCGGCACAGGGTGTAATCGTTCCAGAACCGTTCTTGGTAGTTGTTTGCGTTCCAAATGCAAACGTCTGCGATCTGGGCCTGTTCGACGCAAACAATGCGCGCCGACTGACTCTTTTTGACAATGAATCCCTTATCTCTCTCCTCAAGATCAATGATGAATTCATCCACTTTGCGGAAATCTGGTTTGGCACGACGAAGTTCTTCATAGAACTCTTGTGGGAAAGGGGGCATAGGATGTTTCCATTGCGCCATCGGAACCCTCCTCAAAGATGGTTATTGTAGCGCACCATCGGCCTGGCTTTCATCATGGGTATGGAATGGGTATGGACCAATGGTACGCCTAATGTAGAACGCTAGACAAACAGAGCGGCGTAATCGTCGTAGAAACGCTTGAGGCCCTCTTCCGGCCTCATCGAGTGAAGCTCGTACTCCAGCGCGATGTCACCTGCGTACCCCACCGCGTCCAACTGCTCCATGATCCAGGAAAAGTCAATCGCTCCCTCGCCCATCTGCTGCATCTCGTATCCGTCACCGACTGGCTTGCAATCCTTGAAGTGACAATGAACGATGCAATCCTTCATCGTCTCCAGCGCAGCGCGGTAGTCGCTACCGGTATCGTACATCAGGTTGCCAGGCTCGTACAACACGCCAAAGTAAGGCGATCCTACCTTCTCTGCCAGTTCTACGCACAGCTCAGGTGTTCCTGCGATGCCGGCGCTGTGATTCTCAACGCCCATGTACATGTTTTTCTCGGCAGCATACTCGGCGGCCCGCTTGAACCAGGGGACTATCTTATCGAGCGCGTCCGGCTGGTCGTTGCCTGGGACTACCCGGATCGAGCGCGCACCCAACAACACAGCCAGATCAATAGTTCGCTGCAACTGCTCGAATTCAGTTTTCAGTTCAGCAGGGTCATCGCTGGAGAAACCACAACTGGTGAACCTTTCCGGCTTCGCCACATCCCAGCCGTGGAACGAATAAGCAGTTTTGCGGCCATCCAGTCCACCTCCCGCGTATGTTGCAAGATTGGCAATCTGCAAGCCGTGCGCCTCGGCAGCCGCCTTGAGGGCTGCGGGGTCACACTCATTGGGAAAGATCGAGAGGTGGACCTTTTCATGCACATCAACCTTTTTGTATCCTGCGGCAGCAATGATCTCAAAGGCCCTCTCCGCTGGCAAGTGATTCAATGCAATGCTACAGGTGGAAACACGTGACATATCCATGATTCTAATCCCCTTATCTAAATTTACCTACTCGTTCACCCCGACACTATGATTCTATGTCGGCAGGTTCAGAGGGTAGTTCCTCCAGTGGCTCCAGCCCCAACAGCCACTCGGGATTGGTTTTTACCATTGTACGAATGTCCTCGGGAGGGATGCCCAAATCCAACATACAGGCGATAAACTGGCGTAACCCCTCAACCGGTGTTGACAGCGCATAACGACCAAAATCGGTCGACATGATGCAATGATCTGCACCTAGCTCCTGGATTTGCTCGACAACTTCTCTGATGCCACCCCCAGGTGTTGCAGTCATTCCCTCATCAATGGATGCATACTCCTTTTCGACATAGTAGTGAGTCAGAGGAATCATCTGCGGCGCTGTGTAGGCAGCCAGGGAAAGCTCGATCAAGGCGCCTGTGTCAGCCATATACCTGAGTTGTTCCATCGTGGCGATCTTGGTAACAGAGCTGGATACAACCACTCTCTTGTAACCATATTTCCCTTTAAGATCAACCAGGCGTACCGCTTCTTCTGCAGAGACGTGGCCCGTGTCCATGTAGATATGGGGATTTGCGGCAAGCAGTCGTAGCATCTCGTCCAACTCTGGACCTGGCTCTTCGTCAACTGGTATACGGATGCAGCGATCCAGTTCTTCTGTCTTGAATTTGGGATATATCTCGCTGAGCGCAACAAATTCCCCGTCAATCATGCGGCCTTCTTTGGCAGCCTGGTAATAGGTTGAGTGAGCGCCAAAATCAAGGTATTTAGCGCCGTCGCCATAGTGTATCGCCGTTTTGAAGGCGCGCGGGTTCATGCCACCGTAGACGGTATTCAAAATCAGACCGCCGTAGACCGTGAAATCAGAGACGTGCCGGTTGACTAGCCAGGCAATCCCATTGCTCATCTCGAAAACGTCCTTGAGCACAATAGCCCGCATGCCGGCATCCCGGGCCTCGATCGCAGCTTCAATCGGATCCAATCTTCGCGGACTGCTCTTAAGATGGGGCCCTGGGTGAACGTGGATGTCTATTGCACCTCTGAGTAGCTCTTGCGTCAGTTCAAGTGAGCGACCTTCTGTTAGTGTCACAATCGTCCTCCTATGTGAATTGAACTTGCATTGAAACAACCTATAGGCGTACCAGACGCTAGGCTGCCGTAGCCTGATTGATCAGCTCATTGTATCGGTCGGCGTTGATATTGCGCCCCGTCAGGACCAGGACTACTTTCTGGCCCTGCACGTCAACTTTGCCGCTCAGGATCGCCGCCAGGCCTACCGATGCGGCCCCCTCGATCATCAACTGCTCGTCCTGCTGGAACACTCGCATCGCCTGGATGATCTCGTCTTCTTCCACCAGTTTGACCCCTTCGAGCAGGTTACGCAATATCTCCCAGGTCAAGGGAGTCAGTGTGCCCAGCAGTCCATCGGCGACTGAGGGACGGAGGTCAATCCGCTCGTGACAGAAGCCATCTCGGAAAGAGAGATAAGCCCCAGGTGCAGCAGTCGGCTCCACCCCCATGACCCTCACCTCCGGGGAAATGGATTTGACCGCCGTCGCGATGCCGGAAATCAGTCCCCCGCCGCCAATCGGCACGAGGATCGTCTGCACGTCCGGCAGGTCTTCCATGATCTCCAGGCCAATCGTCCCCTGGCCGGCGATGACCAGGGGGTGGCTGTGCGAGTGGACGTAGGTCGCGCCCCTATCTCTCGCATGCTGTTGAGCCTCGTCCAAAGTCTCCAAGAACGTATCACCGTGCAACACCGCTTCGGCGCCCAGGGCCTTCAGCTTGCCCACTTTGTTCGGGTCAGCGTACGTGGGCAAGAAGACCTGTGTCGGCGGGTGACCAAAGATGCTCGCCGCGTAGGCCAGCGCGGTGCCGTGGTTGCCGCTGGAACAAGTCACCAACCCTCGGCTCCTCTCGTCGTTGGTCAAAGCGGAAACCATGTTGATGGCCCCGCGGACCTTGAAGCAACCACACAGTTGCCAGCACTCCATCTTCAGGTAGATTTGGCAGTCGGTCCTCCGGCTGAGGGCAGACGAGAAGAGTAACGGCGTGCGCAGAATCAGATTCTTCAGGCGCGCCCAGGCGATCCAGACATCTGCAGGTCGGAAAACGGTAGCTTGCGAACCAGGTGGTGGCATTTTACACCTCTCTCCTTAAAGATCACTCCGTCCGACCCCAAATGTCACCCACCGTAAAACCATCTGGAAACGGATCACTGGGATCAACGACATAGGTGCTGAAGCCGGTGATCCAAGCCTGGCCGCTCAACGTGGGAACTACCGCTGGATACGGCCCCACTTGCGTCTCACCGACGAGTCGGCCGGTAAAGATCGTGCCCAGGATTCCCTCGTGGTGAAAGTCCTGGTGCAGGGGTAGTTTCCCCTTGGCGTAGAGTGTCGCCATTTTGGCGCAGGTGCCGGTACCACACGGCGAACGATCCAGGGCGCCGGTCCACGTTGCCGGTCGTTCCCAGTCAAGCTTGCCTATGGAGACGGTCACGGCATTCTTGGCGTGCGCCTCAGGATGAGTCGGGGGTGCTGAGAGCTGGGCGATAGTGACACCGGCGATCTCAGGATTCTCCGGGTGGGTAACCGGCAGTTGCTCCTGTGTAGCCGCCTTGATCATCTCACTGATACGAACTATGTCTCGCCCCTCGTCTGGGGTGAGGGTCAACCCTAGTGGCTCGGCATCGCTGATAACGAAGAACATGCCACCGTAGGCTACATCAACCGTGACCGTGCCTAGATTCGGAACCTCAACCTTCGCATCCAGGTGAACCGCAAACGCGGGCACGTTCTGGAAGGTGACCTGAGTAACTTTGCCATTGGTCACCTCAGCCCGAACCGGGACCAACCCTGCAGGCGACTCCAGCACAAGCTCTGTGACCGGCTCCTTCATCGGCAACATACCTGTTTCGAGCAGCACCGTTGTGACGCAGATGGTGTTGGTGCCCGACATCGGTGGATACTCAGTCTGCTCCATGATGATAAAACCGGCATCAGCATCAGGATCGGTTGGCGATAGTATGAGATTACAGTTGGCTGCGGGATAGCCACGCGGTTCCCGGAGCATGCGTTTTCGCAAGTCGTCGCCACACGTCTCGAGCCATTGCTTCTTCTCGAACATCGTCTTGCCAGGGACATTGATCACGCCACCGATGATAACTCGCCCTGGTTCGCCGCAGGCATGGGAATCTATAGCGCTAATCACATTTGTAAGTTGCATATCCAGCCCCCTCCTGTATGATATGATAATGAAGCCATTCCTGATCGAGATACCCGCTATCTTGGCCTTTCACAACCAGCAATGTGCCCTCTGATCAGAAGAAAAACAGCTCCCAGAAGTCGGTTAACCCTTCCGGTTCTCTGGTCCCTACCAACTTCCCACCCTTCAAGACCAGCTTGAGCTTCCTGATGTTGGAGATGTCCTCCAGCGGGTTGGCCGACACCACGATCAAATCGGCCAGCTTGCCCACTTCTACCGTTCCCATACGATCTGCTACCCCGCACAGATCGGCGCTGGTCCGGGTCGCGGCGATCAAGGCCTCCATCTCCGTCATCCCTGCCTTCACCAGGTGCTCGATTTCCGACAGGGTGAAATCCGCGACGGGACTGGAATCGGCTCCACAGGCGATCTTTACCCCGGCTTTCAGCGCTTTCTGAAAGCCTTCGAGATGGGCCTTGGCCGATCCAAGGATCTTCTCGACCATAAAGTCAGGCATCCCGCCCTCGAATATCTGCTCCTCGTCCTGAGTCACATTGAGAGTCGGCACGTAGAACACTCCGTTCTCTACCATCATTTCGATGGCTTCATCGTCCAGTAACCCGTGCTCTATGCAATCCACCCCACCCCGGATGGCCGTCTTGATCCCTGCGGTGCCCCAGGCGTGTACACTGACCCTCTTGCCCTTCTGATGGGCAACCTCGGTCGCAGCCTGGATCTCATCGAGCAAAAACTGGGACTCCTGCATGCCCTCACCGGCAGTCATGACGCCGCCAGTCACCATAAGCTTGATCTGGTCCGCCCCGTGTTTGAGCTGTTCGCGCGCCGCTTTCCGCATCTCGTAGGGGCCGTCCACTTCCACGGAGCCCAACGTGCCATGGCCATGCCCCCCCGTGATGCACATGGCTCTTCCGCACACAAAGAGGCGAGGCCCGACGAAGACACCAGCATCGAAAGCCCGTTTCCAGGCGACGTCGGCGTAGTGGTCCTCACCCAAGACGCGGATGCCTGTGATGCCGGCTCGCAGGGCGTCTATAGCGTTCCGACCTGCCCGGATCGCATAATCAATCGGTGACTCGGTCTCCAGTAGATGCTTGGGGTCTGGGATGAGGTCACCCAGATGGGCGTGAACGTCCCACAGGCCTGGGAGGACATACCCTCCTTCAAGGTCGAAGACGCGCTCCCCTTCTCCGACTGCCTGGCTGTATGCCCCCGCCTTCACCTCGGCAATCTTGTCATCCTCGACGATCACAGTCATGTCCTTCATAGGTTGTTTGCCTGTGCAGGCGATGACAGTGCAATTGGTCAGAATGGTCTTCATCTATGCCTCTTCATTGGTGATCTGATACCCTTCCCTCCTCCAGCGGGACCACCTGGTTGACTGACAAATTTAACATTTCAACCGACACACAATAATTGGGACACA